>DATCQR010000239.1:0-8297 GCA_036569405.1 Candidatus Limnocylindria bacterium | reverse complement strand
TCCCTTGACCGTGTCGAACCAGTGCCACTCCCAGTTGTCCTCCTCGGTGTTGCCGAGCGCGGCGCACACGCCCCCCTGCGCGGCCCCGGTGTGGGAGCGGGAGGGATACAGCTTGCTGATGACGCCGATGCGGGCCTCGGGCCCGAGGTCGCGCTTCAGCTCCAGGGCGGCGTACAGCCCGGCCCCCCCGGCGCCGACCACCATCGCATCGAGGTCGTGGGTCCGCGGCCGTGGAGGGCTGCCTTCGCCCTGTCGCACGAGGCTCATGAGAATGGCCCGATGGCGGGCGCGCCGTTGGGATCGAAGGTGGCGATCACGAAGATCCCGAGCAGCAGCAATACGAACGTCAGCGCCAGCAGCATGCCGATCAGCAGGCTGCGCAGCCCGCCTCGCTCGACGTAGTCGCCGATGACGATGCGAGCCCCGTTCACGCCATGCACCAGCGCGAGCACCAGCAGGAGCAGGTCGTAGATCCGCCAGAACGGAGTCCCCCATCGGCTGGTGACGAAGGCGAAGCTGATCTCCTGGCCGGTCAGCTGAACGAGCACGTGCATGATCAGCATATGCCCCATCGCCAGCACCACCAGCAGCAGCCCGCTGATGCGGGTGAAGTACCACATCCAGCGCTCGAATCCAGGCTCGGTCGGCCTTGGCCGGGCAGCGCGCGACGGGTTGCGGCGGAGCGGGTCGCCCTGGACCGGCCAGATCCTGCGTCCGATGGCCATCAGCGGCCGTTCCAGGGCGCGTAGGGAGTGATCATGATCAGCCCGAGCGGGATCATGGCAACGATGGTGCCGATGATCACCGCGTAGGTCACCGGCCGATACCACCGGGTGGTGGCGGGCCAGAAGTCCATCGCGACGACGCGCAGGCCGTTGAGCGAGTGGTAGACCAGCGCGGCCATCAGCACGATCTCGCCGAGGCGCACCGGCAGGTTGCGGAAGAAGGTCTGGGTCGTGTCGTACACGCCCGGACCGAAGGCCAGGGTCGCGTTCTCGACGATGTGCATGAAGAGATAGACGAGGACGCCGATCCCCGACAGACGGTGCCCCAGCCAGGCCAGCTGCGACCAGCTGATCCGATAGCGGAACATGAAGTAAGTCAGGCGCCCCGCACGCGCTCGGCCACGGCCGCAGCGAACTCGCGGGTCCCCGCGCTGCCCCCCAGGTCGTGGGTGGTGACGCGGCCCTCCGCGATGACGGCGCGCACGGCGGACTCGACGCGGTCCGCGGCCGGCGTCTCGCCCAGGTGGCGGAGCATCAGAGCCGACGAGAGGATCAGGGCGGTCGGGTTGGCGCGGTTCTGGCCGGCGTACTTGGGCGCCGACCCATGCACCGCCTCGAAGACGGCTGCCGTCTCGCCGATGTTCGACCCCGGGGCCACGCCGAGCCCGCCGACCAGACCGGCGGCCAGGTCGCTCACGATGTCCCCATACAGGTTCGGGAGCACGAGCACGTCGTACAGCTCCGGCTTCTGGACCAGCTGCATGCACATGTTGTCGACGATCCGGTCCTCGAACTCGACGCGGCCGGCGTACTCGGCCGCCACCTGTCCGCAGCTCTCCAGGAAGAGCCCGTCGGACAGCTTCATGATGTTGGCCTTGTGGACGGCAGTGACCTTGCGCCGCCCATTGCGAAGCGCGTACTCGAACGCGTAGCGCGCAATCCGCTGCGACGCGGCGCGGGTGATGATCTTGATGCTCTCCGCCGCATCGGGCCCCACCCGGTGCTCGACGCCGGCGTACAGGTCCTCGGTGTTCTCGCGGACGATGATCAGGTCGACGTCGGTGTAGCGCGACTCGACGCCGGCCATGCTGCGGGCCGGGCGCACGTTGGCATAGAGCTCCAGAGCCAGCCGCAGCCCCACGTTCACGCTGCGAAAGCCGGTGCCGACCGGGGTCGTGATCGGTCCCTTGATCGCCACCCCGTTGCGACGAATGCTTTCGAGGACGCGCTCCGGGAGCGGCGTCCCCTCCGACGCGATGGTCGCCTCGCCGGCCTGCTGCACCTCCCAGGCGAAGCCGATCCCGGTCGCCTCCAGGACACTGACAGTGGCCTCGGTGAGCTCGGGGCCGATCCCATCGCCGGGGATCAGAGTGACGGTGTAGGTCACGGACGTGGTCTCCGGTGCGCGCCGGTCACAGCGCCGGCGGTAGGGATGGCAAGTGTAGGCTGAAGGCTGACCACCCGTTCTGCCCGCAGGAGGGCGAAGTGAAGCTCCAGGAATATCGTTCCAAGGAGATCCTGGCCCGCTACGGCGTGCCGATTCCCGGCGGCGAGACAGCCACAAGCCCCGACGAGGCGCGCGACGCCGCGGCCCGGATCGGCGGGCCGGTGGTGGTGAAGGCCCAGGTGCTGGTGGGTGGTCGTGGCAAGGCCGGCGGCGTCAAGCTGGCAGCCACCCCGGATGAGGCTGCCGCTCGCACCGAGGAGATCATCGGCCTCCAGATCAAGGGCGTTACGGTCCGGACCGTGCTGGTCGCGCAGGCCGCCCGGATCGCGAAGGAGTACTACCTGGGCCTCATCCTCGACCGCGGCGGGCAGGCGGTCACCATCATCGCCAGCGCCGAGGGGGGCGTGGAGATCGAGGAGACCGCGAAGGCCAACCCCGAGGCGATCCTGCGCCTGCCGCTCCACCCGCTGATCGGCCTCCAGGAGTACCAGGTCCGCCGAGTGGGGTTCTTCCTGGGCCTGCCGGCAGAGCTCCGGAAGGACTTCGGCGCGACCCTGCGCGGACTGTATGCGGCCTTCATGGAGTCGGATGCGGACCTGGCGGAGATCAACCCGCTGGTGGTGACCGATGAAGGACGACTGGAGGCGCTCGACGCCAAGATCGTCCTCGATGACTCCGCCCTCTTCCGTCACCCCGACCTCGAGTCGCTGCGCGACCTGCGCGAGGAGGAGCCGTCTGAGGTCGCCGCCCGCGAGGCGGGGATCAACTTCATCAAGCTCGACGGCAGCATCGGCTGCATGGTGAACGGCGCCGGACTGGCGATGACGACGATGGACCTCGTCAAGCTGGCGGGGGGCGAGCCGGCGAACTTCCTGGACATCGGCGGCGGCGCCAAGGCGGACCGTGTGGCGGCCGCCTTCGCGATCATCCTCGACGATCCAAGCGTGCGAGCAATCCTCATCAACATCTTCGGTGGCATCACCCGGGGCGACGAGGTGGCGCACGGAATCGTCGAGGCCCGGGCATCCCTGGGCCGCCAGGTGCCGATGGTCGTGCGCATCGTCGGCACCAACGCGACGGAGGCGGCGCAGATCCTGCGCGCCGCAAACCTCATCACCGCCGAGAGCCTTGACGACGCGGCCCGCAAGGCGGTCGCCGCCGCGGGCTCGCACGCATGAGCATCCTGGTCGGGGCGCAGACGCGCCTGCTGGTTCAGGGCATCACCGGACGCGAGGGCGAGTTCCACTCGAGGGCGATGCTGGAGTACGGGACGCAGATCGTGGCAGGGGTGACCCCCGGCAAGGGCGGCCAGGCCGCGGTCGACGGGCGAGTTCCGGTCTTCGACACCGTCGCCGACGCGGTGGCCCAGACTGCCGCCGATGCGGCCTGCATCTTCGTCCCCGCTGCGTTCGCGCCAGATGCCATGCTCGAGGCGGCAGACGCCGGGATCCCGCTGGTGATCTGCATCACCGAGGGGATCCCCGCCCTCGACATGCTGCGCGTGCACCATGTGCTGCGCTCCCAGGGAGTGCGCCTGATCGGCCCCAACTGCCCAGGCGCCACGACCGTTGGCGGTGCGAAGGTGGGGATCATCCCCGGCGACATCCACCGCCCCGGGCCCGTCGGCCTGGTCAGCCGCTCCGGTACGCTGACCTACGAGGTGGTGCAGGCCATGACCGATGCCGGCGTTGGCCAGACGACGTGCGTCGGGATCGGCGGCGACCCGATCGTTGGAACGACCTTCATCGACGTGCTGGAGATGCTCAATGCGGACCCCGAGACGGAGGCGATCGTGCTGATCGGCGAGATCGGTGGCGACGAGGAAGAGCGAGCGGCGGATTACCTGGCTCGCGAGGTGCGGAAGCCCGTCGCGGCCTTCATCGCCGGACGGACGGCGCCGGCTGGCCGTCGCATGGGCCACGCCGGGGCGATCATCTCGGGGGGCGCCGGCACCGCGGAATCGAAACGGCAGGCGCTGCAGGCGGCGGGCGTTCGCGTCGCCGACTCACCGTCCGAGATCCCGGCCCTGCTGCGCGACGCCGGGGTCCGCTAGGCGCTCGGCTCCTCCGCGCCGACCGTCGACAGGAGCTCCCACAGGACCCCATTCAGGGTGCGCGGATGGATGAAGGCCACCTCCCCGTGCGCGCCGGGGCGTGGCTCGCGGTCGATCAGCTCGGCCTCCGCCGCCGCCAGAGCCCCGAGGTCGCTGGCAAGGTCGTCACTGGTCAGGCAGACGTGGTGCAGGCCCTCGCCGCGCGTGGCCAGGAAGCGCGCGACCCCACTCTCATCATCGGTCGGCTCAACCAGCTCGACCTTCGCTCCGTAGCCTTCTCCGGGCTCAAGGAAGCACAGGCGGACATGCTGCGAGGCGAAGACGCGTGGGGCATCGATCGGCTCCCAGCCGAGGAGGGTGCGATAGCGCGGCAGCGCTTCGTCAATGGAGCGCACCACGACGGCGATGTGGTCGATCGGGCCGATGGTCACGGCCGATATTCTCCCCAGACGCGCCGGAGCGCGTCGCTGATCTCACCCAGCGTGACCTGCGACTCGACGCAGGCCCGGATGCGGGGCAGGACGTTCTCCGTGCCGGTGGCGGCCGCCTCGAGGGCAGCGGTCGTCTCGGCGGCTCGGGCTGCATCGCGGCTTGCCCGCACGGCACGCGTCCGCGCCACCTGCTCCGCCTCGGCCTGCGGGTCGATCACCTGGGCCTGGGGCCGCTGCTCGTCGCCATCCGCGGCGAAGGCGTTGACGCCGACGACGATCCGCTCCCCCGTCTCGATCGCGCGCTGCGCCTCGTATGCCGCGTCGGCGATCGCGGCCTGCTGGTAGCCATCTGCCAGGGCCGCCAGCGTCCCGCCGCGACGATCGATCTCCGCCAGCTCGGCATGTACGCGCGCCTCGATCTCGTCGGTGAGGGCCTCCACGTAATAGGACCCGCCCAGGGCGTCCACCGGACTGCTAACGCCGGACTCCGCCGCCAGCACCTGCTGGGTCCGCAGGGCGAGCCGGGCCGTGGCCGGCGTCGGCAGCCCAAGTGCTTCGTCCGAGGCGTTGGTGTGCAGGCTCTGCGCGCCGCCCAGGATGGCGGACAGCGCCTGCACCGTGGTGCGCACCACGTTCGTCTCTGGCTGCTGGGCCGTGAGCGTGCTGCCGCCGGTCTGCACGTGGAAGCGCATCGCCATGCTGCGCGGGTCGCTGGCGCCGAACCGGTCGCGCGCGACGCGCGCCCAGGCAGCGCGGGCGGCGCGGAACTTGGCCGCCTCCTCGAACAGGTCGTTGTGGGCCGCGAAGAAGAAGGAGAGCCGCGGGGCGAACTCGTCGAAGGCCATCCCCGCGCCGACCGCGGCCTCGGAGTAGGCGATGGCATCGGCGATGGTGAAGGCGACCTCCTGCACGGCCGTGGCTCCCGCCTCGCGCATGTGGTAGCCACTGATGCTGATCGTGTTCCACGCGGGCAGCTCGGCTCGGCAATAGGCGAAGGTGTCGGTCACCAGCCGCATCGAGGGCCCGGGCGGGTAGATATAGGTCCCGCGCGCGATGTACTCCTTGAGGATGTCGTTCTGGATGGTGCCACGCAGGATGGCGGGGTCGATCCCCTGCCGGCGCGCGACCGTCTCATACAGGGTCAGCAGGATGGCGGCGGTGGCGTTGATCGTCATGCTGGTGCTCACCGCGTCGAGCCCGATGCCGTCGAAGAGAGCCTCCATGTCGGCGATGGTGTCGATGGGCACCCCCACCCGGCCGACCTCACCAACCGCGATCGGGTCGTCGCTGTCGTACCCCATCTGGGTCGGCAGGTCGAAGGCGACCGAGAGGCCCGTCTGGCCGCTCGCCAGCAGGTAGCGGAAGCGGCGATTCGTCTCGGCGGCGGAGCCGAAGCCCGCGTACTGCCGCATCGTCCACGGTCGCCCGAGGTACCCGTCCGGGCGAATGCCGCGGGTGAAGGGAAAGGCCCCGGGCTCTTCGTCCGCGTGGGCCGCCTCGCGGTCGGCGGCTCGGTAGACCGATCGGATCTGGATCCCCGAGGTGGACCGATGCGGAGGCCGCGCGGCGCGCTCGGGGTCGCTCATCACCGTCGGATTGTACGAGGCGGGCGACTCCGACCCGCCCTACTCGATGCGCAGCAGGGGCGCTCCGGCCGCAACCGCCTGGCCGGCGACCACGGCAATCGCCGCAACCCGCCCCGCCTGCGGCGCCCGGACCTCGTTCTGCATCTTCATTGCCTCGATGGTGAGCAGGGTCGCGCCCGATGACACCTCGTCCCCCTCCTTCACGGCAATCGCCACCACCAGCCCGGGAAGGGTGGCTCGCACCTCGATCGGGCCGTCGTGCCGGCTGGAGGCGGACTCGGCATCGGCCAGGACACGCTCCCGCCAGGTGCGCACCGCAACCGGGATGCGCCGGCCGCGCAGGGTCACCACCCAGCCCGTCCCCGAGCCCTCGACCAGACAGAGCTCGGAGCGCGACCCGTCGGTCAGCCGGCCGACCCCGCCCTCGGCGTCGAGCCAGGTGAGAGCCCAGCCGGTGGCCGGCTGGACAGGATTGCCGTCGACGCTCAGCTCGTAGTCACTCACCGGGGGCGCCGCCGTCCGACCGCCTCGCGTCTTGCCACCTGCTGCCACGCGCTCTCCGCCTCGACCGGCGCGACGGCTGCAGGCCCCGGGGAGGAGCTGGCGCGCGCCGCTCGGGCAACTTCAGCCGCCAGGGAGCGCTCCAGATCGGTCAATGCCGGTCCATCACCCCAGTCGTTGGGGATGAGCCCGGTGTCATAGGCGCCGGTCACGAAGGCCGGTTCGTCGACCAGCCAGCGCAGGAACGAGAGGTCAGTCTGGACGCCACCGATCGCGATCTCGTCGAGGGCCCTGCGCAACCGCGCCACGGCGGCTGGCCGGTCCTCCCCCTGCACCAGGAGCTTGGCGAGCAGGGGGTCGTATTCCAGCGGCAGGGGCGTGTCACCGGTCACGCCGGCGTCGAGCCTGACACCTGGTCCAGCCGGCATCCGCCAGGTCGTGACCGTGCCCGAGACCGGGGCGAAGCGACGGTGCGGATCCTCCGCGTAGATGCGCACTTCGATGGCATGTCCCCGTGGCGTCGACGCCAGGACGGATTCGGACAGTTGCTCGCCGGCCGCCACCCGGATCTGCCACGCGACGAGATCGAGGCCGGTCACCAGCTCGGTCACCCCGTGCTCGACCTGCAGTCGAGTGTTCATCTCCAGGAAGTAGTGAGCGCCATCGGTGTCGACCAGGAACTCGACGGTGGCGGCGTTATGGAAGGCCACTGTTCCGGCCACGCGGCGGGCGCTCTCGGCCAGCTCGGCGCGCAGGGCGGGGCCGACCGCCGGCGAGGGCGACTCCTCGACCAGTTTCTGATGACGCCGCTGGACGCTGCATTCCCGCTCGCCCAGGACCGCCAGGTTGCCATGTCGATCGCCGAGCAGCTGGACCTCGACGTGCCGTGCGGGGGAGACGAGCTGCTCGAGGTAGAGGGTTCCATCCCCGAATGCTGCGAGCGCCTCACGACCGGCTGCCGGCAGCGCCGCCTCGAGCTCCCTGCGATCAGCCACCTGGCGCATCCCGCGCCCGCCGCCGCCGGCAGCGGCTTTGAGCAATGCGGGAAAGCTGACCCCCGCGAGGTCCACCTTCGCGAGGGAACCGTCGCCGTCGGCGACAAGCGGGACCAACAGGCCCGGGACGATGGGGACCCCCGCCGCGGCAACGGACCGGCGGGCTGCCAGCTTGTCGCCGAGCGATGCCAGCGTCTCCGGCGGCGGTCCAACGAAGACGAGCCCCGCATCCTCGACGGCGCGGGCGAAGACAGCGTTCTCCGACAGGAACCCATACCCGGGGTGTATTGCCGCGGCGCCGGAGCGGACAGCGGCCGCCATCACGGCGTCGATCGAAAGGTATGACTCGGCAGCCGATGCGGGGCCGATCCGCTCAGTGCGATCTGCCATGCGCGTGTGCAGCGCATCCGCGTCGGCGTCGCTGTAGGCGGCGATGGACTCGATCCCCAGGTCGCGGCAGGCACGAATGATGCGGACCGCAATCTCGCCGCGGTTGGCAACGAGGAGTCGAGGAAACGGCGGCCCGTCTTTGCGCAAAGACGGGAGGTCAGAGCGGGAT
>DATCQR010000238.1:0-3888 GCA_036569405.1 Candidatus Limnocylindria bacterium | reverse complement strand
CGGGGATGGAGCAGGCTCGCCAACGGGGCCTGGACGTCGTCCTGCTCGACACCGCGGGCCGCCTGCACGTGGACGAGCCGATGATGGACGAGCTGGTGCGAGTCGCCGGCGCCATGACGCCATCGGAGACGCTGCTGGTGGTCGACGCGATGACCGGCCAGGACGCGGTGAAGGTGGCCGAGGCCTTCCACCATCGGCTTCCGCTGACCGCGCTGGTGCTGACCAAGATGGATGGCGACGCCCGGGGTGGTGCCGCGCTGAGCATCCGGAGCGTCACCGGCCTGCCAATCGCCTTCATCGGGACCGGGGAGCGCACCGACGGCCTCGAGCCCTTCCACCCGGACCGCCTCGCGCAGCGCATCCTGGGGATGGGCGACGTCCTCTCGCTCGTCGAGCGTGCACAGGAGACGGTCGACCAGCACGAGGCGGAGCGGCTGGCGCAGCGCCTGATGGAGTCTCGATTCACGCTCGACGACTTCCGGTCGCAGCTGGCGCAGGTGAAGAAGATGGGACCGATCGGTCAGCTGGTCGGCATGATCCCCGGCGCTGGCCAGCTGGCCGGTGCGGCCCAGCAGGCGGTCGACGACGGTCAGCTCAAACGCATCGAGGCCATCATCGACTCGATGACGCCCGGGGAACGCCGGCATCCGGAGCTGATCAAAGCGAGCCGCCGCCGCCGGATCGCCACGGGCAGCGGGACGACCCCCGCCGACGTCAACCGGCTGCTCAAGCAATTCGGGGAGATGCAGCGCCTGATGCGCCAGCTCGGATCGGGTCGACTGCCGCGGACCGGGAGCGGGCTGCGCGGCATCCTGGGCGGCTAGCGAACATGCGGCGAGTCGTCGTCGCGATCACCGCGCTGCTCGTTGTGCTTGGTGGGGCCGTGGTGGTCGGCTATCTGCTCCTGTTCTCAGCGGTCGCGGACCGCGCTGCGCGGGCCACTCCGGCCGACACGGCGCTGTACGTCAACGCCTACCTCCAGCCATCGGCCGGCCAGCAGATGAACCTGTTCGGGCTCGTCGGTCACCTCCGCGGCTTTGGCGACCCGGCCTCCCTCGAAGCCAAGATCGACGAGGTCGCCGGCCGGCTGCTCGGCCAGGCGGCGATCGACTACACGGCCGACGTGCGGCCCTGGCTGGGGACGCAGATCGCGGTGGGCTTCGCGCCTGGCGAGGGCGGCTCACCACCAACTCTGCTGCTGTTTGCCGCGGTGAAGGATTCCGCTGAAGCGCGCAGGGCCGTCCCCCGCCTGTTCGGCGCGATGGACATCACCTTCATGGCGGAGACGTTCCGTGGCCGGAAGGTGATGTTGAGCGACTCGACGAGCTACGCCCTGCTTGACGACCTGCTGGTGGTGGCCAGCACGCCGGAGCGGCTCCGCGCCTCCCTCGAGGCCGATGCGGACATCGCTCCATCCCTGGCCGACTCCGCGGCGTTCATCGCCGGCATGGGCACCGTTGCCAGCGATCACCTTGCCTCGGTCTACCTCGACATGCCCCGAGCTGCAAGCCTGCCGGAGGGGCAACTGCTGGGTGGCTTCGGCACGGCAGTCCTGGCGCTCACGGCCGATGCCGACGCCCTGCACCTGCACGGGACGGCCGCGTTCACGGCGAGCGGCGCGAGCAAGGAGGCGCGTGCCGCATTCGCGCTCGGCACGCAGTCGTCTACGCTCGCCGGATGGATGCCGCGCACCTCGGCCGCCGAGGTGGTCCTCTTCGGCGCCGCGCAGAGCTTCGAGGACCTGGAGGCGAGCCTGGCCGGCAACTCGGGCTTCGGCCGGGCAATCGACGCGCTGAACCAGCTGCGCGCCATCGCAGCTCTCGGACTCGGGATCAGCTTCAACCACGACCTGCTGCCGCTCTTCGACGGCGACGGGGCGGTGGCCCTGCAGCGCCTCGACGCCGACGGCTTCCACGGGCCGGTCCTGCTTCGCCCGTCCGATGGCTCGGCCGCCCAGGCGTCCCTGGATCGGATGCGATCTGCGCTCGCCGATCGCGGGTCGAAGGTGACCACCCGCAGTGTGGCGGGCACCACGCTCACCAGCGTCTCGGTCCCGCAGATCGGCACCGTGGCCTACGCCCTGCTGGATGGCGTCGTCATCGTGGCCGTCGATGCGGCTGACGTCGCGGCAGCGCTGGAAGCGCATGCCGCCGGCGAGACGCTGGCCAGCGACGATCGCTACCGCTCGGCGTTTGAGCTCACGGGCGCGCACGCCGGCAACCAATTGTGGGCCGACATTCCGACCCTGGTCGATGTGTTAGCCGGCTTCTTCGACCCAGGAAGCGAACTTCGCGATATCCTCCACCAGATCGGCGAGCTTGCAATCATCGCAACCGCCACCGACGATCGGCTGGAGATCGATGGCGCGCTGACCGTCAAATGAGATCAGAGACTTCGCATCGGCAGCCGACTGCCGTCGCAACGACAGAGAGGTAGAGAACCTTTGGCAGTACGCATTAGGCTCTCACGCGTGGGAGCAACCAAGCGGCCGAGCTATCGGGTGGTGGTCATCGACAGCCGTCGCCCGCGAGATGGCCGGGCGCTCGAAATCCTCGGGTACTACGACCCGTTGACCGAGCCGGCCACCGTCAAGATCGACGCCGAGAGGCTGGCCGCGTGGGTCGGCAAAGGGGCACTGCCCTCCGACACCGTGGCGAAGCTGATCAAGCTGAACGGCAGTGCGCCGTCAGCCGCCGGAACGCCCGCAGCCGATTCACCAGCCCCCCGGCCAAAGCGTTCTCGCAAGAAGGCAGTCGCTGCGGCCAAGGCCGAGGCTGGGCCGGCGGAAGAGGCTCCTGCGGTGGACGAAGCGCCCGCAGCGGAAGAGGCTCCTGCGGTGGACGAAGCGCCCGCGCCTGACGAGCCAGCCCCGACGGGCGACGCTGACACAGCGTCTGAAGCGGAGGCTGCGGCCGAGCCCGCTCCAGCGGCCGAAGCTGCACCGGCCGAAGAGGCCTCAAAGTGAAGGCCTTTCTCGAGTATGTCGCTCGCTCCCTTGTCGACGACCCAGACGCCGTCACCGTCGAGATGAGCGAGGCCGATGACGAGGTCACGCTGACCCTCAAGGTGGGGGAGGGCGACATGGGCCGCATCATCGGCCGCGACGGCCGCATCGCGAATGCGATTCGAAGCCTGCTGCGAGTGATGGGCGCGCGCGACGGGCGACACGTTGAGCTGGAGATCGTCGGCGACGACTGAGCGCCTCGCGGTTGCCCGCGTGCTCGGCGCCAAGGGCCTTGCCGGCTCGCTTCGCATCGAAGCTCTCACAGATCGTCCTGAGCGCCTGGCGGCCGGAGCGTCGATCTGGATCGAGGACGAGACCGCCTCGCGCACGATCCTGGAGGCCGGCCGGGGCGGCCGCGTCCCGGTGCTTCGGCTCGAGGGCATCTCGGATCGCGCCGCAGCAGAACGACTGGCGGGCCGCTACCTGGAGGCGCCGGCTGAGCCCCTCCCGCCGGACACCTACTATTGGCATCAGCTGATCGGGCTGGCGGCGTTCGACGAGTCAGGCACCGAGCTGGGCCACGTGGTCGAGATCTTCAGGGCGGGCGAGAACGAGGTGTACCGCATCGAGGGACCTGCGGGCGAGCTGCTCGTGCCCGCGCTCCGCGACGTGGTTCGGTCTATCGATCTCGGGTCCGGCCGGATGGTCGTTCGATACGACGCAGAGGAGGTCTGATGGCCGGCGAGCGGTCCGACGCCCTCCTCCAGATCGATGTTGTCACGCTCTTCCCCGAGCTGTTTGACGTGCCCCTCCATACATCGGTGATCGGGCGGGCGGTCGAGCGCGGCATCCTGTCAGTGGCGGTGCACGACCTTCGCGCGCACGGCATCGGGCGCCACCGAGTCGTCGACGACGCTCCCTACGGCGGGGGAGCGGGGATGGTG
>DATCQR010000237.1:0-2417 GCA_036569405.1 Candidatus Limnocylindria bacterium | reverse complement strand
GGGGGACACCGGCCGGCTTGCCCCCAACCTCCACTCGAAGAGCATCTACGACAAGCTCAAGGCCCAGAACGGGGGCTCGTTCACCGACGTTCGCAAGGCAGGCGACCCACCTGACTACGTGAACCTCGTGATCCGCTTCGGTGGGGTGGTCGTCTCCGGCGACGTGAATTCGCCGATGCCCGCCTGGAGCACCGAGGTCAGCGGGCCGCTGACCGTCAACCAGATCGATGCCCTGACCGCGCTGGTCGAGACGTGGGCGCTGGAGGCAGGCTCCCAGCCGGACCAGGCTGTTCCCGACACGGTCGAGGCGGGCCAGAAGGTCTTCGTCGACGCTGCGTGTGGCGGATGCCACGGCGCCGATCTCTCTGGTGCCATCGGCCCGAGCCTGCTGAATATCGGCAACGCGCCGGTCACCGACCTGCCGACCCCGATCAGTCAGCTTGACAAGCTGAAGGCGGACTACGCGGCTGATTCGCGCACCTTCCTCGAGCGCTGGATCCGCGACTCGGCGGTGAACTACAACGACGGGACCGCGACCGGCATGCCAGTGCATCCGGTGGGAACAATCAGCGACTCCGCGATGCAGGCGCTGATCACCTTCCTGCTGAGCCAGAAGCAATGAGCACCGCCTACTCGGTCCCGCCGCGGCGCGACCTGATCTCCCGCGCCACGCACGAGATCGATGACTTCATGAGCTGGCTGCTCTACGGCAGCGAAACCTGGCTCGTCGCCCTGCTCAAGGGCGTGCCGCTCTTCCTCTTCGTCTACTTCGTGCTCGGCTACATCCCCAATTACGCCAACACCATCACCACCCTGTACCTGGGCTTCAATAAGGACGTTGGATTCCTGGTCGCGGTGGTGCTGATCGGCGGGCCAACCTTCACGCTGCTCCTGATCCTGGCCCTGTGGACCCAGGCCGCTCGCGGCCGTCGCGGCTTCGCGTGGTCGCTGATCCGATTCCTGGACTTCCTGCAGTACCTCGCGCTGGTGCTGCTGATCATCCCCTTCATGCTCTTCAACCTCGCCGGTGGGAGCCTGATCCCGCTCGTCTTCCCGTTCCAGGCCCTGGCGCTGGGCGCCATCGCCGCCGGGGGAGGAGCAATGAGCCTGGCCTACCTGTACTTCGAATACCGCCGCATCACCCGCCGCGAGGCCGAGGCCGCCGCGGCAGCCGCTGCCGCCTGGAGATCCGGCGGCTAGTCCGCCCAACGTCATCTCGCGGCTCGTCCTCGCTCATCTCACCTGGTCGCTGGTCATCCTTGGCGGGGCCGGTGCGCTGATTGCCATGGAGCTCGCGTCGCCCTGCCCACCCGGCGGACCGCTGGCCCTGGGGGACTGCGTCGCCCTTCGGCCCTTCACGCTCGGGGTGCTGGGCCTGGGCGCCGCCCTGTACGTCGGTGGCCTGTCGGCGGTCCTCGCCTGGGTTAGCGGCCTTCGGCGACGCGGGGTGGCGGACGGGATCGCCGCTCGAGACTGGTACCTGCTGGCCGCCGCAGTGGGCCTCCCGATCGCGTCCCTCCTCGCGTTCACCCTCCTCTCGGCGCTCCGCTAGCATGGCCGCATGAGCGTGGCCAGCGCGCACGACCTGCTTGCGGGCCTGGACGGGATCGCCCGCATCCAGGGGACCCGTCTGCTTATCGACGACGAGTCGCGCCTCCGCGGCGAGGCGATGGACGGACTGGTGGAGGATGCGGTCTTCAATGCCGATGAGGCTGTTCGCGACGCGGCGCGCTGGCTGATCTGGAGCGCGTCGCAGGCCCTGGGCTGTGGATCGGCCAGCATCCACGAGCTGTACATGGCTCGCGGGCGCGGGGAGTTCGCCGCCACCAGGTTCACGGTGCCGGCGATCAACGTTCGGGCCGTTACATACCTCACGGCGCGGCAGGCGTTCTCGGCCGCCATGGAGCGCGACGCTGGGGCGGTCATCCTCGAGATCGCCAAGTCCGAGATGGCATACACCGACCAGCGTCCCGCCGAGTACGCCGCCGTCATCCTCGGCGCCGCCATTCGGTCTGGCTGGGTCGGTCCCGTCTTCCTGCAGGGCGACCACTTCCAGTTCAACGCCGCCAAGTGGGCGGCTGACCCAGGCGCCGAGATGTCCGGCCTCAAGCAGCTCACCAGCGAGGCGGTGGCGGCCGGCTTCTGCAACATCGACATCGACAGCAGCACCCTCGTCGACCTCTCCCAGCCGACTGCCGCCGCCGAGCAGCTCGTCAACGTTGCCAACACGGTGGAACTGACGGCGCTCATTCGCGCCATCGAGCCAGACGGCGTGACGATCAGCATCGGCGGCGAGATCGGCGAGGTGGGGAAGAGCAACTCCACCGAGGAGGAGCTGCGGGCCTACCTGGATGGCTACTTCGGGATGCTGCACGGCACGGGAATGCCAGCGATCAGCAAGGTGAGCATCCAGACCG
>DATCQR010000236.1:0-8479 GCA_036569405.1 Candidatus Limnocylindria bacterium | reverse complement strand
ACCTGGGCGTGGCGGCCGCGGAGGGTGCTCAGGCCATACGACTTGTTGTCGCGGGCGTACTCCTCGTTGCCGACGCGAATTCCCGTCTTCTCCAGCAACCACACGACGGCGGCGAGGACTCGCTCCCTGGGCAGTCCGGATCGGCGCAGGTCCCGAGCGACCCGCCTGCGCATGCGGGGCAGAGCCTTGCCGAAGGCGAGCAGGCGGTCGTACTTGACCTCGTCGCGCTGGGACCGCCAGCGGGGATGGTAGCGGTACTGCTTCCGGCCCCGCGCGTCCCTGCCGGTGGCCTGCAGGTGCCCGTTTTGCGAGCTGCAGATCCAGACGTCGGTCCACGCTGGGGGAATGGCCAGACTTCGAATCCACGCCAGCTTGGCACGGTCCGTCAGTCGCTTGCCATCCAGACCGATATAGGTGAATCCGCGACCCGCTCGCCTCCGTTCGATGCCCGGCGCGGCGTCCGAGACGTAACGCAGGCCGGCGTCCTCCGCCGAGTCGGCTGGATCCAGCATGGCCGCGCTGCTCGCCGAGCTCCCGCTAGAGCCGGCGCACGATTCGCGTGCGGGGGCGCCGATGCCCCGCCTTGGCAGGATCCAGTGGCACGACGCTGATCATCCCGTCCCCTTCGAGCACCGCCAGCTTGACTTCGGACACGTCTGTCAATCCGTGCTCGTGCAGGGCCATGCTCAGGTCTTCTGCCGAGAGGTCCTCGCGCTTCAACGCCCCTTTGACCCACTTGCCGTTCCGCGCCAGCGTGGTCGGAGGCGACTCGACGAGCCACTGCACGAATGGCAGCCTGGCCCGCGCCAGCGCAATGGCGCGGTTGACCGCGATGAGGGTCGCGATGATGACCAGCCCGCCGGTCAGGGAGGTGTCGGGTCCGGTCATCGCCGGCTGCACCGCGTTCGCCAGCAGCAGGATCAGGACGAGGTCGATCAGGGTGAACTGGCCCACCTCTCGCTTCCCAAAGAGGCGCAGGCCGAGCAGGACGGCAACATAGATGCCAGTGGCGCGGACGGCCAGCTCCCAGGCCGGGACCTGCAGGTCCCACATCGTCAGTGCCGCTCCGCGGGGAGGTGCCTGGAGAGCCAGAGGATGCCAACCAGCGACTTCGCGTCGCGGATGCGCCCGTCGTCGATCGCGGTCAGCGCGTCGGCCAGCGTCAGCCACGATCGCTCGAGCGCCTCGTCCTCGGCCGGTGGCACGTCCACGGCCTCGAGATCTCTTGCCAGGAAGAGGGCGAGCAGCTCGGTGGAGAAGCCCGGGGCGGTATAGAAGGAAGGCCCCTCCTCCCAGCGCGCGGCGCTCAGGCCACACTCCTCGGCCAGCTCGCGTTGCGCAGAGTCAAGGGGTGACTCGGCCGGCTCGCGGGTGCCGGCCGGGATCTCGAGCAGGTCGGCCGCCGCCGCCTGGCGCCACTGGCGCACCGCCGCCAGCCGTTCGCCGTCCCACGCCAGGATCGCCACCGCTCCGGGATGCTCGACCACCTCCCGGGTTGCGCGCCTACCCGATTCCAGCTCGACCTCGTCCACGCGCAGCGACAGGAGGCGCCCGGTGAATGCGCGACGGCTGCTCACGGTTCGCTCTGGCATCTCCCGCATCCTACCCGTTGGTCAGGCGGGAGACTCATCATTCGTCCGGCAGTGGAGGGAGCCTCCAGCCGCTAGCATCAGCGCCGATGATCGTCGTCGAGGGGCTTCGCAAGGATTTCCGCACGCTCACCGCGGTGCACGACATGTCCTTCACCGTGGGCGATGGCGAGATCTTCGGCCTGCTCGGCCCGAACGGCGCCGGCAAGACGACCACCGTCCGCATGCTGGCGGGGCTGATCTCACCGACCGCCGGCACGGCCATCGTCAACGGCCATCCGCTCGGGGAGACGACCCAGCAGATCCGCGCCTTCACCGGCATCCTGACCGAGAGCCCCGGCCTCCACGAGAAGCTGACGGCGCGCCAGAACCTGGCGTACTACGGCCGCCTGTATGGCCTGACTGGGGCCCGACTGCGCGAGGCGGTGGACCGATACCTCGGCGTGGTCGAGATGAGCGAGCATGCCGACCGCAGGGTCGGCGGCTTCAGCAAGGGAATGCGCCAGAAGGTGGCCATCGCCCGGGCGCTGCTGCACGAGCCGGAGGTGATCTACCTCGACGAGCCGACAAGTGGCCTCGACCCGTCGGCGGCCAAGACAGTTCGCGACTTCATCGCCACGCTCCGTGGCCTGGGCCGCTCGATCGTGGTGTGCACCCACAACCTCGACGAGGCGGAGCGGCTCTGCGATCGGATCGGGATCATGCGCGGCACCCTGCTGCGCGTGGACACCCCGGCCGGCCTGCGGCGGCAAGGGCGGACGGCGACGGTCCGCGTCGAGCTGAATGGGGCCCGTGGACCGGAATCGTTCGTCGGCCGCCTGGCCGAGCTGCCGTACGTCAACGGCGTGCAGGCCAGGGAGAACACGCTGGTCGTGGAGCTGGCCGACCCGCCCCACGAGACGCCTGACCTGGTCGCCGAGCTGGTGAGCGCCGGTGCCCGCATCACCTCTGTCGTCGAGGACGCGCAGACGCTGGAAGAGGCCTACCTCGCACTCGTGGGCGAGATCGGCGAACGGGACACCGACCGATGAGGCCTGGCTACGTCTGGGCCGTGTTCGCCAAGGAGTGGCGCGACCTGCTCAGCAATCGGCTGCTCCTCGGCGCCGTCGCCTTCCCGGCCCTCGTCTTCGCCGCCATCCCCACCGGGCTGGTCGCCTTCATCCAGGCTCGTGACCTGGACCCGAACCAGCTGGGTCAGATCCAGCAGTACATCGTCAACTTCCCGAACGTCCCCGCCAAGCTGGCCGCCCAGGCCTTCATCGTCACCAACTTCATGGCCTACTTCCTGCTCATCCCGGCCATGGTGCCGATGGCGATCGCGACCCAGTCGGTGATCGGCGAGAAGGTGGCGCGCTCGCTCGAGCCACAGCTGGCGACGCCGCTCGAGGTGTCGGAGCTGCTCACCGGGAAGACGCTTGCCGCCGCGCTGCCGGCGGTTACCGCCACCTGGCTGGTCTTCATCGGCTATGGCCTGGTCAACGGCCTCATCGCCGACCCGCGGCTGACGCGGTTCGTGTTCAGCGACGTGTGGATCACCGCCATGCTCACGCTGGTGCCGCTCATCTGCCTCCTCAGCGTCCTGCTGGGGATCGTGATCAGCAGCCGCGTCAACGACGCCCGGACCGCCCAGCAGATCGGAGGATTCGTGGTGATTCCGATCATCGGCATCGCCGTGGCCCAGTTCTTCGGCGGGAACGCGACCTTTTCGATGCAGCAGGTCCTGATCGGCGACCTGATGGTCGCGGGCCTGGTGGGAGTGACCCTGCTGATCGGTTCATGGGCGTTCGATCGCGAGTCAATCCTGACCCGCCTCACCTGAGGGATGGATCGCCGCGATCCGCTTCCCGTGCGTCGGTCCATCGTGGCCGGCCTGCTGGCCGCAGCCGCCGTGGGCGGCCTGCTGCTATTGGTGCGCCCGTTCATCTTCAGCTTCGCGCCGCCGCTGAGCGACGCCAACTACACCGTGGCATCCGCGGCCGCAATTCGAAATGGCCCGGCGCTGGTCGAGATCGTCCTGAACGAGTCCCACGACCTCCCCGGCGAGGTGCACCGAAACGAGGCCGTGGGCCTGACCGTCGTGGTCTCGGCCGTCGGGACGGAGGCGTTCGCCGTGGTCGATGCCTGGAGCCCCACCAACGACTGTGCGCTGACGCTCGCCGCTGACCGGGTGGTCGACTGTGCGGGGGACACCTGGACCTTCGACGGCGTCCCGATCGACCCAGCCGATCCACCGCTGCTTGCCTTCCCCACCAGCGTCAACAACGGCGCAGTCGTCACGGATTTCACCCGCCCGAACTCGCCTCCGGCATCGTAGGATTCGCGACATGCCCACCGGACTCGACCCCCTCGGATGGATCGCGATTGGATTCATCGCCGGCGCCGTGGCGGGCTGGTTCGTCCCCGATCACGGCCGGATGGGCTGTCTCGGCACGACGCTGCTCGGGATCGTTGGCGGCCTGGTCGGGGGTTGGGCGTGGACCAACCTCCTGCACCAGGATCGGGCCGGCGGCTTCCTCGGCGCTCTCCTGATCGCCATCGTGGGCTCGGCCTTCGTGCTCCTCCTGGTCCGGGGAATGAGCCGCCGCCAGGTTTGACGCTCCTCTCGAGTGCGTGGGAGAATCCGGCCCGCTCCCGCCCCATTTCGCGTGCGTTCCGTGGTGGCCTTAGCTCAACCGGCAGAGCATCGGATTGTGGATCCGAAGGTTACGGGTTCGACCCCCGTAGGCCACCCCACCCGATAAACGGGGGCGTTGCCCGTCCGCACCACCCATGGTCCTACGTGCGGGGGTACCCGGGCGGCCCATAGGTCATGCCACGCCCCCGGGACATGTGCGCTACAGACCCTCCCCCAGCTCGCCGCCTAGGCTCCTTGCATGTTCACCGCGACGCCGCGACGACAGCCACGCCGCATCATGGCGAAGGCCATCGCCCTCTCCGGAACCGCCCTCCTGGCAGCTGCGCTGATGGCCTGGACCCCCCAGCCCGCCACCGGTTGGGACCAGTCCTCAGCCGAGGCCACGCTGTGGCAGCTGCTGAATGGTGACCGCACCAACAACGGCCTTCCGCCGCTCGCGAAGCACAGCACGCTGGTGAGCCTGGCGCGCTGGCGCAGCAAGGACATGGTCGATCGTGACTACTTCAACCACACTATCCTCGGTACCGCCTACCAGATCTATCACTGGTACGACAGCAACGGCCTGAGCTGGTCATCGGGCGGCGAGAACATCGGCTACAACAACGGCTTCTCCGATGCCGACTCGCCGGTGAAGATCAACGAAGGGTTCATGGCCTCCTCGGGACACCGGGCCAACATCCTGAACTCCGCCTGGAGCCACGGAGGCGTTGGCGCCTACGGCAAGGACGGCGTGATGTGGGGCGGCAAGGTCCGCAACATCCGGATGTACACCGAGCTCTTCATCAAGCTCAAGTCGGCAGCGCCGCCTCCGCCGCCACCCGCGACGCCGCCTCCGCCACCACCGCCACCCCCGCCGACCCCCAAGCCAGTCGTCGCGACCCCGAAGCCGACTCCGGTCGCCACGCCGCGACAGGTGCCGGTCGAGACGCCGGTCCCAACCCCGGAACCGACGCCGAAGCCGAAGGTGGCCCGCCTGTTGGCCACCGTGCACTCCACGGTCGGTGACGACGCGCCGGGATCCAATGCAAGCGTGGCCCACAGCATGCGGGTCGAGACAGCCGCAGCCCCCGATCGCGGCATCTTCGAGACCGTGATCGGCTCATTGCTCAGCTTCTTCCTGGGCTGAGGGTGCCTGCAGCGGCTCCGGCCGCCGGGCTAGACTGCGGGCGATGTCGGTGATTCTCGAAGCGCACGACCTCGTCAAGCGCTATCCGCTCGGCGATGGCTCGGTCGACGCTCTGCGAGGCGTCTCCCTCTCGGTCGCCAAGGGCGAGTTCGTGGCGATCATGGGATCGTCGGGCTCCGGCAAGTCGACGATGCTTCACCTGCTCGGCGGCCTCGATCGGCCCTCCGAAGGGAACGTCCTGATCGACGGCGTGAACATCAGCCAGCTGAACGACGAAGAGGCGACCCTCACCCGTCGCGAGAAGACCGGGTTCGTCTTTCAGTTCTTCAACCTCATCTCGCTCCTGAACGTCGCCGAGAACGTAGCGCTGCCATTCCTGATCGCCGGAGACTCGCTGGCGACGCATCGCGAGCGCGTGGATGCGCTGCTGGACCTGGTGGGGCTCTCCAACAAGGCGAAGCACCGACCGGACCAGCTCTCCGCCGGCGAGCAGCAGCGCGTGGCACTGGCTCGGGCGCTCGCCAACGAACCGGCGATCCTCCTGGCCGATGAGCCCACCGGCAACCTCGACTTCGTGACCGGCACCGAGATCCTCGACCTGATCTGGGACTCGTGCGACCGTCTGGGGCAGACGATCGTGCTGGTCACGCACGACGCGAGGGCCGCGGCCTACGCCGACAGGGTCCTGATCGTGCGGGACGGCACGATTCGCGACGAGATCGACCTGGGCCGGCGTCGGGACCATGAGGCACGGCCGCTGATCACCCGTCTGGCCGCGCTGGGCCTCTAGGCCGATGCGCCTGGCGACCCTCGCCTGGCGTGGCCTGACCGCGCGGCCCCTGCGGACCGCGCTGACCATCATCGGGGTCGCCCTTGGAGTGGCCCTCGTGTCGGGGACGCTCCTCGCCAACCAGGCCGCCAGCGAGGCCGTCGAGCGAGCCGCCCGGGAGATCCTGGGCAAGGCCGAGCTGCGGGTGCGCGCGTTCGACCCCAACGGCTTCAGTGCCCGCGAGGTCGAGATCATCCGGCGCATTTCCCCGGCCGTCCTCGAGGCGGCAGCAGTCGCCGAGCGGCGCATCAACACCTCAACCGTCGGCGGCCCCGACGAGAAGGTCTTCGCCCCCCTTCTCGCCCTCGGTGTTGATCCAGACATTGAGCAGTCTGTCCGAACCTACGACCTTGAAGCAGGCACCTTCCTCACCCCCGGCCACCCCGAGGACATTCTCCTGAACGCCGCCTGGGCGAGCGCGCGCGGCCTGGCGGTCGGGGATGAGCTGGTCTTCACCGGGGCGGATCCGGCCATGCCGCACCCTCGCATCGTGGGGTTGATGGGCGACCTGGGGGTAGGGGCACTGGAGCAGGGGAACGTGCTCGTTATCGACCGTGCCTTCCTTGACGACGCGTTCAAGGCACATGCGCCGGTGACCTTCGTGGACCTGGTCGTGGCGGACGGCCGTGGCGACGACGTCGAGGCGGCCCTGAACAGCGGCATGACCGAGCCGTTCATCGTCGAGCGGCTGGCGGATACCCAGATCCAGCTGAGCCGGGCCCAGCAGGGCTTCGCCGGGATCGCATTCCTGTTCGGGCTGGTGGCGCTGGTGGTCGGCTCGTTCCTGGTCGCCAACACCCTGGCCATGACGCTCAGCGAGCAGACGCGCGAGATCGGCCTGTTGCGGGCCGCCGGGCTGACTGGTCGCCAGGTGATGGGCATCTTCCTGCGGCAGGGGGCCGTGGTTGCGGTCGTCGGCAGCGTGGTGGGCCTGGCCGTCGGCATCGGCTTCGCCGCCTTGATCATCGGGTTCCTGCGCAGCACCCGGGCGGTGCTGGTGACGGGCCTGCCGATCAACCCGCTCGCCCTCCTGGTCGCCTTCGTGATGGGCATCGCGGTCACGCTCGCGGCTTCGGCGTTCCCCGCTGCAGCGGCCGCGCGCGTCTCGCCCATGGACGCCCTGCGTCCCTCGCGGCAGCCGGGCCGAACCCTGTGGGGTCGCCTGCGCTGGATCGTGATCCTGGAGCTGGTGGTGGTCCTGCTGGGAATTGCGGCATACCCGGTCGATCGAGGCGACTTCGGCGTTCCCGGCGTCGCACTGGCGCTCGCGATCCTGCTCGCCGGGACGGCGCTCACCGCCCTCCTCCTTCAGCCGCTCAGCCGCGTGGTGGGCAGGCCGTTCGAATGGTTCTTCGGCGCCGAAGGGCTGCTTGGTCGGGCGAACCTGGGACGCGACAGGGCTCGCACGGGGTTGACGGTCAGCGCACTGATCATCGCGTTGAGCGCGGTGGTGACGCTGGGCGTCGTCGCCAACAGCGCCCGCGCCACGGCCGAACGATGGGTCGGCTCGGTGCTCCCCGGCGGCTATGCGATTCGCTACACCTTGCCGCTCAAGATCGACACTCAGCAGCCGGAGCTCGAGAACGTGGCCGGGGTGGCAGCCGTCACCCCGATCGCCGACTTTCCGGCCGTGATTCGCGAGGGTGACAAGCAGCGGGAGGCATCGGTCGCCGGGATCGATCCGGGCGTCTTCTCCGCCACCGGCTCGCTGATCTTCGTCCACGGTGCGCGGGATGCCGCATTCCAGGCCCTGGAGGATGGCGGCGCAATTCTCGTCTCGGAGCCCGTCGCCTCACGAGACAACCTCGGCATCGGATCGACCGTTGAGCTGGCAGAGCCGGGTGCGGAGAGCCGGATCTTCACCGTCGCGGGGATCGTCGCCTACACGCTCCCGGGTCGATCGGCGGACGGCGCCCTCCTGATCAGCCTGGCCGACGCGCGAGCAAGCTTCGGAGCGGACAGCGCGGAGGTTTGGGCATTCGTAAAGCAGCCGGACGTCCCCGATGCCGCGTTCCGCTCTGCCCTCGAACAACGGGCGAGGGACGATTCGGCGGAGCTGCTCACCGCGGCGGGCCTTTCGAGTGACCTGGAGCGCTCGCTGGACCGGATCATCGGCCTCTTCGACGTGCTTGCGCTGCTGGCGGTGGTGATCGCCGGGTTGGGGATCGTCAATACGCTGGGGGTCAGCGTGCTGGAGCGGGCGCGAGAGATCGCGATCCTGCGCTCGCATGGCATGACCACCGGCCAGGTGCAGGCAATGGTGGTGGCGGAGGCATCGATCATGGGCGCCATCGGTGCTG
>DATCQR010000235.1:0-4011 GCA_036569405.1 Candidatus Limnocylindria bacterium | reverse complement strand
CTCGAGGGCCATGACGGCGACCGCCCCGGCCTCCTGCGCGATCCGGGCGTGATCGGCCGTGACGACGTCCATGATGACGCCGCCGGAGAGCATGCGGGCGAGCCCGACCTTGGTTGTCCAGGTGCTGGTTTCAATGGCGGCCATGCAGCCTCTTCGTTAGCGAACTTCGTGCTTGAGACCGATGGCGGCGCTGCCGCGCCGCGCTCGGCCATGCATTGTACTCGCGAGCGTGCCGAGCTCCCATCTGCCACCGGGTCATTGACGCTCGGAAGCGAATCCGCACGCGATTGCTATCATCCGCGCCACGGAGGCACGGATTGCTCAACGCACCGGTCCTGGTCCTTAACCAGAATTACGAACCCCTCAACGTCTGCGACATCAGGCGGGCCTTCAACCTGCTCGGCTCGGAGAAGGCCGAGCTGCTGGAGCGCAACCACCAGGTGATCCATACGCCGACGCTGGCGATCCCCGCGCCATCGGTCATTCGCCTGGTCTATCTCGTCCGTCGCCCTCGCCCGCGGGTCAAGCTCAGCCGGCGCGAGGTGTTCGCACGCGACGCGCACACCTGCCAGTACTGCGGCGCGTCGACGCGAGACCTGACCATCGACCACGTCGTCCCCAAGCACCGTGGCGGTCGGCACGAATGGGAGAACCTGGTCGCTGCATGCCGCTCCTGCAACCATCGCAAGGGGAGCAAGACGCTGACCGAGGCGCGGATGCTGCTGCGCCGCGAGCCGCGTGCCCCGCGGGCGGACGTGCGCTACCTGTATGGCACCTATCTCGCCGACGAGCAGAACGACGCCTGGCGAAGCTACCTCTTCCTGAGCGACGCTCCGGGTTCGTCCGCCTAGGCCAAACCGGCGGGGAGGAACCGATGCGCGATGGGGATCCTCTGCGGATCGACCTGCCACCAGCCGTGGCCAGCGTGCTCGACGCGTTGCGCCAGGGAGGCGCGGAGTCGGCGCTGGTGGGTGGCAGCGTTCGCGACCTGGTGCGTGGCGACCAGCCGGGCGACTGGGACGTGGCAACCTCGGCACCCCCGGAGTCGGTGGCTGCCCGCTTCCCAGGGGCCACCTGGGAGAACCCATTTGGCACGGTGACGGTCCGCGATCCGGCTGGCGGACGGGGGATCGAGGTCACCACCTACCGGGTCGAGGGGGGCTACCGGGACCGGCGCCGGCCCGACGAGGTGCGTTGGGGCCAGTCGCTGGCCGACGACCTGGCCCGGCGCGATTTCACCATCAACGCCATGGCGTGGCTGCCCGACGCCGCAGCCGATGGCAGCGGGCGGCTGGTCGACCCCCACGGTGGAGCGGCGGACCTCGAGGCAGGGCTGCTGCGAGCCGTCGGCGACCCCGATGAGCGATTCGACGAGGACGCGCTGCGGCTCCTCCGTGCCGTCCGGCTCGCCAACCGCTTCCAGCTCCGGGTCGATCCGCCGACCGAGGCGGCGATCCTTGCGAACGCGCCGAACGCGGCCGGCCTGTCCGGTGAGCGGGTCCGTGACGAGCTCATGCGGATCCTGGCGGGCGCCGCTCCGCCATCCCGCGCCTTCGAGCTGATGGAGCGGCTGGGGCTGCTCGACGTGCTGCTCGCCGAGCTGGCGGCCCTGCGCGGCGTCCCGCAGACGAAGCGACTGGCCGGGGACGCCCTCGACCATTCCCTGCGCACGGCCGACGCCCTGCCGGCCGTGGACCCCGTGCTGCGCCTGGCCGGCCTGCTCCATGACCTGGGCAAGGCCACGACGCTGGCGGACGGGCATTTCCTGCATCACGACCGCGACGGCGCAGTCCTCGCCGAGCAGGTCCTGCAGCGGCTGCGGGCACCCCGTGCCGAGGTCACCCGCGTGGGTCGCCTGGTGCGCCACCACATGTTCGCCTACACCCCCGACTGGACCGATGCTGCCGTGCGGCGCTTCGTTCGCCGCGTGGGCGTTGACCTGCTGCCCGACCTCTTCGCCCTGCGCGAGGCCGATGACGTGGCCTCCGGCGTCGACGAGCCGCCCGGAGGATGGAAGGAGCTCCGCGACCGAGTTGCCTCCGTCGCCAACGATCCGCTGGAGGCCCGGCAGCTGGCGATCAGCGGCGACGACCTGGTCACCCAGCTCGGGATCGCGCCCGGTCCCGCCATCGGGCGAATGCTGGCCGCGCTGCTGGACGCCGTGGTGGAGGACCCGACCCTCAACTCGCGAGAGCAGCTGCTGACACTTGCCCGAGCCATGGCTAGCGGATAGGGCGCTGCTACAATCGGCGATCCGGAGCGCGTGCCCACGCGCCGATGACCTGGAGCGGAGGTTCCCATCCCCGCGATGACTGCCCTGGCGCGCACGGCGCGGCTTGAGCATCGGCTGACCCGGCCGACGGCATCCCTGGCGGATCTGCATGTCGCTGCCGGTCTCGCCCTGGAGCACCAGCTGGCGACGCTCCTGGTCAGCCCCTGGCTGGTGAAGCCGGCCGCGCGGCTCCTCTCGCGGACGCCGGTGGCGGTGGGCACGGTGATCGGCTTTCCCCATGGCGGCCAGGTTGCCGCCGTCAAGGCGTTCGAGGCATCCACCGCGCTCGAGCACGGAGCAACCCAGCTCGACGTGATGCTCAACGCAGGCGCGCTCGTCTCCGGGGACGACGAAGCGGTGCTCAATGACATGCTGGCGGTGGTCGAGATGGCTCAATCCGCCATGGCCACCTGCGGCGTGATCGTGCGGGCGGGGCCCGTCAGCGAGGAGCTGCTTCGGCGCGCCTGCCGGCTGTCGGCTCGCTCGGCGGCCGCGTACGTGGTCACCTCGGATGGGCGGGAGCAGGCCGATGCCACCGTCGAACAGGCGCGCTTCCTGCACGGCGTGGTGGGGGGCCACCTTCAGGTGAAGGCCGCCGGCGAGTTCACCGAGATGTCGCAATTGGTCGAGGCTGTCGCGGCGGGAGCAGACCGCATCTCGAGCACGTTCAGCCCGCAGCTGGCCGCCGAGTTCATGGCGTGGCAGCAGCAGCCGGCGCCCAAGGCCGCAGGATCGCCCGCCGACGTCGGCGCGGCGGCCCGCTGAGCCGGATCGGCGAGGAGGCAGCAGATTGCGCATCCTGGTCGTGGGTGGGGCCGGGTTCGTGGGCTCGACCAGCGTTGAGACGTTCGTGGAGGCCGGGCACGACGTCGTGGTCTATGACGACTTGTCGAGCGGGCACGCCTCCGCCGTCGTGCGACCCGCACGCATGGTGCGGGGGCAGATCGAGGACCAGGGGCACCTGGAGCACGTCCTGCGCGAGGAGCGGATCGACGCGGTCCTCCACTGCGCCGCCAAGTCGCTGGTCGGCGAGAGCATGGCTGACCCGGGCCTCTACTACCGCAAGAACGTGGGCGGTGGGGTTGCGCTGCTGGAGGCGATGCGCGTCACCGGCGTCAATCGGCTGGTCTTCTCCTCGACCGCAGCGGTCTACGGCGAGCCGCGCCGAGTCCCGATCGCCGAGTCGGACCGGACCGAGCCGATCAACCCATACGGGGCCTCGAAGCTCGCCTTCGAGGGCGCGATGCGCTGGTTCGCCGCCAGCCACGACTTCCAGGCGATCAGCCTCCGGTACTTCAACGTCGCCGGTGCCACGGAGCGCAATGGCGAGGACCACGAGCCCGAGACGCACCTCATGCCCCTCATGCTACGGGTGGCCGCGGGCGAGGCGACGCACGTCCAGATCTTCGGGCAGGACTACCCGACCCCGGACGGGACCTGCATTCGCGACTTCATCCACGTCCGCGACCTCGCCGCCGCGCACCTGCGCGCGCTCGAGGTGACCGGTGAGGGTGACCCCTCGTTCGAGGTCTACAACCTCGGTTCCGCGGCCGGCTTCAGCGTCCGCGAGGTAGTCGAGGCGGCGCGCAAGGTGACCGGTCGCGCAATCCCGGCCCGCGTCGTGAAGCGTCGCACCGGCGACCCGCCCGTGCTGGTGGCCTCGTCGCGCCGAGCGCGGCTCGCCCTTGGCTGGCACCCCGAGCATTCCAAGCTCGAGCAGATGCTGGCCGATGCATGGG
>DATCQR010000234.1:0-1872 GCA_036569405.1 Candidatus Limnocylindria bacterium | reverse complement strand
TACATCCAACACGGCGCGCTTGGACCGCTCGGCGAGCTCCTGGCCAAGGAAGGGGTTGAGGACATCCACATGAACGGCCTCGACCATGGCTACCTCGAGTACGGCGACCACCGCGAGCCATTGCCGGCGTCCTTCGAGTCGGAGGAGGACCTCATCAGCATCGTCCGGTTCTACGCCGAGCAGTCAGGACGCAGGTTCGACGTTTCGAGCCCGATTGTTACGGTCACGATGCGCGACGGCAGCCGGCTCAACGCAGTGCTCCCGCCGATCGCCAAGCCCCTCGTAATCACCATTCGCAAGCAGCAGCTGCGCCGGTTCCTGAGCCTCAGCGACCTGGTTAGGTCGGGAACGATTCCGGCCCGCGCCGTCCCGCTCCTCGAAGCTGCAGTGAGGGCTCGGCTGAACATCATTCTCAGCGGACCCACTGGCACCGGCAAGACGACGCTGGCGCGAGTGCTGGCGCTGATGATCCCCGAGGGCGAGCGCACTTGCGTCCTCGAGACAGAGACCGAACTCTGGCTGCACGAACTGCGTCCGCAGTTTTTCAGCCTCGAAGAGCGCGACGCAAACGTTGAGGGCGTCGGCCGAATCACCATGCAGGATCTATTTCAGCGCGCCGCTTTGCGTCAGCGTCCCAAGCGGATCATCGTCGGCGAAGTCCGAGGGACAGAGGCGCTCGACATGATCCATGCGATGTCCAGCGGACACGATGGCAGCCTTACCACGCTGCATGCGAGCAACCCGCAGACAGCACTGGACCGCCTTGAGGTGCTTGCAATGTCGGCCGACCGAAACCTTGCGCCTCATGTCGTGCGACGGATGATCGGAGCTGGCGTCGACCTCATCGTGCATCTGAGTACTTACCATCGCGGCGACCAGGAACTTCGCCGCCTCGGCTCACTCGCGTTCGTAGCCGAGAACCGAGAGAACGATCTCGGCTCGCCCGTAGTCTCAGGCCTCGCCAGCTATCGCATCCTGGATGACTCCTGGGACTGGCGTCGAGAGGCCCTGGTGCACATGCCGGACAAGGTGTGGAAAAAGCTGCTCGCAGCTGGAGTCAATCCCGAGGACGTGGTCCGAGAGGTGCTCGGGAATGGCGAATCTTAGGACCCTTCTTATCGTTGCCGGCCTGACGATCGCCTTCGCCTGTCTGGCCGCCATGGCGGCGGATGATCTGAGTGCTGCTTCCCGACGGGTGCGTCGTCGCGTTGGACGGCTGGTACGCCCGGAATCGGTCCGCGTCGCGCTTGCCCAGGCAGGTCTCACATCGATACCCGTGCCTGCGTGGATTCTGTCTCGGACCGGGCTCGCGGTCGCCGCAGCGGCCATCGCCTGGGCGTGGTTCGGGCTCCCAGTCCTCGGCCTGATCGCATTTCTTGTCGTGTACCACCTGATCGGAACCGCGCTTGAGTTCAGACGTCGCGGCTTCGAGGCTCGACACCAGGAGGCGCTCCTCGAGGCCGTGCGCCACGGGATTGCGGTCATGTCGCGTGCGGGCAACGCGACCTCGATGCTTGAAGCGCTCGCCGACGGCGGTCCGTTCGAGGTTCGGCCGCTCTTCAAAGAAATCGTCCTCGTTGGTGGCAGCGGTCCCGCAGGCGAGACGTTCGTCCGCGAGCTGGAGAGGATCCGCGACCGCGTAGCCGACCCGCTCTTCGACGATGTTGTACTTGCGCTGACTCTGCACTGGCGACAGGGCGGCAAGCTCGTCCCGGCGCTCGAGGCGGTTGTTAACGACTGGTCAGAGACACTGCGCCTTCAGCGCGAGGCCAAGGCGCTGCGGTCGGGCGTCGAAGCGTCGGTGGTGCTGCTCGCCCTGCTCCCATTCGTGTTCTTGGTCACGCTGCAACTGCTGGCGCCCACACTGCTCGC
>DATCQR010000233.1:0-4790 GCA_036569405.1 Candidatus Limnocylindria bacterium | reverse complement strand
GATCGGCGCTGTTTGGCGAGGAGGGCGACCTGGCGCCGACCGTCCAGGCGCTTCGCGCCGCCGGAGCCGCGGTGGTGGCGTGACCCTGTTCCTGCGCGGCCGGCCTCTGGTCATCGCGCTGCTGACTGCCATGATCGTGATCGGTTGCTCCGCGCCGGGCCCCGAGCCAAGCCCGACCCCGCGGCCGCCGCGTGACGTCACCGTCACGGTGGTGGATCGGACCAACCAGGCACCTGTGCCGAACGCCACCGTGCATAGCGGAAGCGCCACGGCCATCACCGGCGCCGATGGGACCGCAATCCTCCGCACGGTCGGCGGCACGAGCGTCGCGGCGAGCGCCGATGGGTTCGACGCAGGGACCGGCACCGTCCCCGACGAGAAGGGGCTCACCATCGGGCTCCGTCCGAATGTCGTGAGCGGGGCGGTCACCGACGGCGACGGGAAGCCGATCGCCGGGGTGCGCGTCTTCGTGGAAGGGGCCGCGCAGCCGGTCGTGACCGACGCCAAGGGCCGCTATGAGCTGGCCGAGGTCCCGGAGCAGGGGACCCTCATCTACAAGATGCCCGGGTATCGGCTGGGAGTGATCCCGATCGATGCGCAGATGACCAAGGACGTTGCGTTGACACCGTTCGCGGCGCGGGCGCTCTACTCGCCCTCGGCCATCTTCGAGGCTGCCGGCCGACTGGACGCACAGCTCGACCTGATCGACCGGACCGAGGCCAACGCCATGGTGATCGACGTGAAGGAGACCGCCGGCACCCTGTACTGGGCCACCGACCTGCCGGCCGCGACGGCCGTCGGCGCGGTTGTGGACCATCCACTGTTCCAGCTCGACGAGCTGCTGCCGAAGCTGAAGGAGCGCGGCATCTATACCATCGCCCGGCTGGTGGTGATGAAGGACAACACCCTGGGCAAGGCCCGTCCGGAGCTGGCCGTCAACAACGTCGCGACGGGCAAGCCATGGCGTGACTACCGCGGCGGCATCTGGCTGGATCCCTACAACGCGGGCGTGGCCGAGTACATCGCGGCGCTGGCCGGCGACCTCGCCGACAAGGGCTTTGACGAGGTGCAGCTCGACTACGTGCGCTTCTTCAGCGACGGCGACTACGCCACGGCCGATACGAACCTGCCGAACACGCAGTCCTTCCGTCTCCCGGCCATTCGCCGCCTCTTCCGGATCGTCTCCGACGCGCTCCTCACCAAGCGCGCCTTCCTCTCGGCCGACGTCTTCCCGATCAGCTTCATCGCCACCGACGACCAGGGGATCGGCCAGCGACCGGAGGTCATCATGCCGTACGTCGACTACTTCTCGCCGATGGTCTACCCGAGCCACTACGGCCCATTCACCTTCCACTTCGAGAACCCGAACGACCATCCATACCAGGTGATCGACGAGACCCTCAAGATCATGAACCAGGAGCGGGCCGGCCTGCGGATGGTGATCCGCCCCTGGATACAGGACTTCGGCTACGGCCCGTTCCCGCCGTACACCGCTGCCCAGGTGCTCCAGGAGATGAAGGCTGCCAACGACAACGGCGCCCAGGGCTGGATGATCTGGAATGCGCAGGCCCGATTCACGGAGGCGGCGCTCGCGCCACCCCGCGAGGGCGAGTCCTCGGGGCCGATCACCAGCCCGCTGCCTTCGCCGGGCGGCTAGGTCCGTGCGCCTGGTCGTGCAGCGGGTCAGCCGGGCCGAGGTTCGTGCCGACAGAGTCGTCCTGGGGGCGATCGGTCGTGGTGCCGCCGTGCTGGTGGGGGTTGGAGTGGGGGATACGCCAGAGCTGGCCGACCGCCTGGCGGATCGGCTCATCGGACTCCGCTACTTCGAGGACGCGGATGGGCGGACGAACCTCGCCATCGACGATGTCGGCGGCTCGTTCCTGGTGGTGAGCCAGTTCACGCTCCTGACGGACCTGCGGCGCGGCCGTCGACCCAGCTTCGCGCCAGCCGCCGCTGCTGCGGTGGCCGAGCCGATCGTGGATCGCTTCGTGGAGCGGCTGCGCGAGGCTGGTCGGGACGTCGCGACCGGGCGGTTCGGGGCGGAGATGGAGCTCGAGCTCGTGAACGATGGACCGTTCACGCTGGTTGTCGAGGCAGGCGCAGAAGCCTGAGTCAGACCTTCTCGGCGGTCCGAATGCAGCGGGAGCAGGCCTTGATGCGGACAGGCGAGCCGTTGCGCTGGACCACCATCGGCTGCAGGTTGGGCAGCCAACGGCGCAGCGCGCGCTTGCGGTTCATGCCGACCGACTGGGGATTCCAGCCGGTGATCGGTCGCTTGCCGCAGATATCGCAGGCTCGAGCCATGGGTCAGTCTCCGTTTCATGAACGAACCGGCGCACCTGCCTCGGCGCCGCCGGAACGGCCCGATCCTAGCACGCTACGATCGGGCCATGCAATCGAGCACGGCGGCGCTGGTGATCGTTTCCGGTGCTCCCGGGAGCGGCAAGTCGACGCTGGCGCGGAGGCTGTCAGCTGACCTGCACCTGCCCCTCATCTCGAGGGATCAGCTCAAGGAGGCGCTCGCCGACGCCATGGGATCTCCATCGGACGTCCCTGCATCGATGCTGCTCGGTGCCGGTTCGGTCGCAGTGCTCCACCTCGTTGCTCGCCAGCTGCTGGAAGCCAGCGTTGGACTCATCATCGAGAGCAACTTTCGCCGCGGGTTGTCCGAGACAGAGCTCCTTCCCCTGCTCGCCTGGAGTGACCCAGCCCTGATCCACTGCACCGCATCGCCCAAGCTCATCCAACGGCGGTACGCGGAGCGGCACGCCCGAGGGGAGCGCCACGCGGCGCACCTCGACGCCGACCGCGCCGCCGGGCTCGCCGTGGATCTCGCGGATGGGCGCTTCGAACCGCTCAATCTCGCGATCCCGATGCTGGTCGTCGACACGACCGATGGCTGGCAGCCGGCCTACGAGGAGATTCGCGACTTCGCCACTCTCCCGCGCGCCGCTCTGGCCCGATGACGCTGGTGCCTCCCGCGACCCACCGAGACCTGTCGACGGAGGACCTGGATCGGCCGATCCGCTCGGTCCTGCCCGACCTGGCCCGCGGTGCAGCCACCTTTGGACGGCTGGGCATCGCGACCCCGCGCCAGGCACTCTTCTACCTCCCCTTCCGATACGACGACTTCAGCGACCTGCGGCCACTGGGGGAGCTGGAAGCCGACGAGAAGCAGTCGGCGCGGGTGAGGGTGACCGACCTCAAGATCGAACCCGGCTTCGGCAGGCGACCGCAACGAGTCATCGCCCAACTGGCCGATGAGAGCGGGACGGCCGAAGCGATCTGGTTCGGGAGGCGCTATGTCGAGCGCCGGCTGGAGAAGGGAACCGAGGTGGTGGTCAGCGGCAAGGTCACCTTCCGCGGCTGGCGGCCGCAGTTCACGTCGCCCGACTTCTCACCGGTAGGGCACGAGTCGATCCACACCGCGCGCGTCGTCCCCATCTACCGGCTCGTCGGAGGCGTCACCCAGCGCCGGGTCCGAGAGCTCCTGGCCAGGGTGCTCGAGCGGGCGCTGCCCGCCATCGAGGATCCGCTGCAGCCGGCGGAGCGTGGCGAGCTTCCGGTGCTTGCCGATGCCCTGCGCGCCGCCCACTTTCCCGAGGAGGCGGCGGACGTGCCGGCCGCACTCGATCGGCTGGCCTTCGACGAGCTCCTCGCCCTCCAGCTCAGCATGGCGCAGGCCCGCGAGGCACGGGCCGGCGAGCGAGCAGCCAGCGTCGATGTCGACGACCGCGAGCTGGCTGCGCTGCTGGAGGCGCTGCCATTCGCGCTTACCGGCGACCAGCGGCGAGCCGTCGACGAGATCGTCGCCGACCTCGCATCCGACGAGCCCATGCGGCGCCTCCTGCAGGGCGACGTGGGGAGCGGGAAGACGGCGGTGGCCGCGGTCGCCCTCGCGGCCGTGGTGCGAGCGGGCTGGCAGGGCGCGCTGATGGCGCCGACGGAGATCCTCGCGCGGCAGCACCACCTGGGGTTGGCGCCTCTGCTCGAGGCGCTCGGCGTGCGGGCCGAGTTCCTGTCGGGATCGCTCGGGACCGCCGTCAAGGGTCGCATCCACGACGCGATCGCGGCGGGGGAGGCGGAGGTCGTGATCGGGACGCACGCCGTCATTGCGGAGGCGGTCTCATTCGACCGGCTGGCGTTGGCGGTGGTCGACGAGCAGCACCGATTCGGGGTGGCACAGCGGGCGGCGCTCCAGGCCAAGGGTGCCGGCCGAGAGCCGCACCTGCTGGCGCTGACCGCCACGCCGATCCCGCGCACGCTGGCGCTGACCTTCTACGCCGACATGGCGATCAGCACGATCCGCGAGATGCCACCCGGACGCCGCTCGATCCGGACCGAGGTGCGCAATCGGCACGCGATGCCGCGCATCGAGGCGTTCCTCGCCTCAGAGGCCGCCGCCGGCCGGCAGTCGTTCGTCGTCGTCCCGCTCGTCGCCGAGAGCGAGGCGCTCAGCGCTGCCTCCGCCGAGACGGAGTTCGAACGTCTCCAGGCGGCGTTGCCGGCGATGCGGATCGGCCTCGTCCACGGGCAGCAGCGCGCAGACGTGCGCGACGCGACCATGGCCGCCTTCTCGGCCGGGGAGCTGGACCTGCTCGTGGCGACCACCGTGGTCGAGGTCGGGATCGACGTGCCGAACGCGTCGGTGATGCTGATCGAGGACGCCGACCGCTTTGGCCTCGCCCAGCTCCACCAGTTGCGCGGACGGGTGGGACGCGGAGAGCAGCAATCGTTCTGCATCCTGCTCACCGACGCCGTCGACGATCGATCGCGCGAGCGGCTCGAGG
>DATCQR010000232.1:0-2335 GCA_036569405.1 Candidatus Limnocylindria bacterium | reverse complement strand
CGCCTGCTCCTGATCGGCCACATGGACACGGTCTTCGAGCCGGGGACCGCCGCCGAGCGGCCGTTCAAGGTGGACGGCGACCGCGCCACGGGGCCTGGCGTCAGCGACATGAAGGGCGGCCTGCTGGCGGGCCTGCACGGGCTTGCCGCGCTGCGCAGCCTCGACCGTCGACCATCGGTCACCTTCGTCGCCAATCCCGACGAGGAGATCGGCTCCCCCTTCAGCACTGCGCATATTCGCGGGCTCGTCGCCGAACACGACGCGGCCCTGGTGCTGGAGTGCGCCCGCGCCAACGGCGACATCGTCAGCGCCCGCAAGGGGATCGCCGACTACGAGGTCACCATCACGGGCCGTGCGGCACACGCCGGCGTCGAGCCAGAGAAGGGCCGCAGCGCCATCCTCGAGGCAGCTCACCAGATCCTCGCCCTCCACGCGCTGAACGGGCGCTGGCCCAGCGCGACGGTCAACGCCGGCGTGATCGAGGGCGGGACCCGTCCGAACGTGGTCGCGGCAAGCTGCCGGATGGAGGTCGACCTGCGGGCGGCGAGCGCCTCGGAGTTCGAGATGGCTGCGGCCGAGATGGAGGGCATCGTCACGCATCCCACTCTTGAGGGCGTCTCTGCGACCCTCCGCAAGGCAGCCTTCCATCCGCCGATGGAGCGAACCGCGGGCAATGCCCGCCTGGCTGAGCTCGCCATCTCCATCGCCGGGGAGCTTGGCTTCGAGCTGCGCGATGCGCTGACCGGCGGGGCGAGCGACGCGAACACCACCACGGCGGCGGGACTGCCCACCCTGGACGGGCTCGGCCCCGTTGGTGGCGACGACCATTCGGCCGACGAATGGCTCGACCTGGCGAGCGTCGTGCCGCGCACCACCCTGCTCGCCGCGCTGATCGATCGGGTCGGCGAAGCGATCTGACCGCCCGTGTAGAATCGGGTTCCCGTGATCGATGAGTTCCGTCACCGCACGCGCCTCGAGGTGCGCCTTGGCGACCTTGACCCTTTCGGCCACGTCAACAATGCGGTCATCGCCACGTACGTCGAGCAGGGACGCGTCCTCTACCTGCGGGACGTGCTGAGGACCGGCGTCGATCCGGTCAGCATGCCGTTCATCCTGGCCAGGATCGAGATCGACTACCTGTCGCAGGTGATGTTCAGCGATGCGGTGGAGGTCGGCTCCCGGGTCGACTGGATCGGACGCACCAGCATCGGCATGTCGCACCTGCTCATCAACCAGGAGGCACGCGAATTGGCCCGATCCGAAGCAGTGCTGGTCGCCTTTGACTACGACGTCGAGAAGCCGATCCCAGTAGCCGACGAGTGGCGCGCCATCATGGTGGCCTATGAGGGACGGCCCCTCGATCGACCGGTGACCCCTGCATGAGCGACGCGCAACAGTTCGACATCCTGATCCTGGGCGGAGGGATGAGCTACGTGGGCGCCATCCGGGCCGCGCAGCTGGGACTCAAGGTCGGCCTGGTGGAGCGCGACAGGATGGGCGGCACCTGCCTGAACCGCGGCTGCATCCCCACCAAGGCGATGCTCGAGACCGCCGACCTGCTGCATCGGGTGACCGAGCAGGGCGCGGAGTTCGGCCTGGCCGGCGGCGAGGGCGTCACCCTCGACTACCCCGCCCTCGGCAAGCGGCGCGACGCCGTCGTCGAGAAGCACGTCAAGGGCGTCGAGTTCCTGATGAAGAAGAACAACGTCACCATCCTGCGCGGCAGCGGGACGCTGACCAGCCCGACCAGCGTGCACGTCAGCGGCGGCGAGTCTGGTGAGGTTGACGCCTCCGGCACCGACCTGATCCTGGCCACCGGCTCTGCGCCGCGCAGCCTGCCGGGGCTCGACGTCGACGGCGAGCGGATCATCACCTCGGACGAGGCGCTGCTGCGCGAGACGGTCCCGGCGCGCGTGGCCATCGTGGGCGCCGGCGCCATCGGCGTCGAATGGGCCAGCCTGTACAGCGACCTCGGTGCGGAGGTGCACCTGATCGAATACCTCGAGCGCATCGTGCCGCTCGAGGACGCGGACGTCAGCAAGGAGCTGACCCGCATCTTCAAGAAGCGGAACGTCAAGATCTACGCAGCGTCGAGCATCGACTCCAAGAGCATCGAGCGCACCAAGCGCGGGGTCCATTTCGCGGTCGAGGCGCGCGACGGCAAGACGCGCGTCGAGATGGAGACGGACGTCATCCTGGTGGCGGTCGGCAGGCGCCCCGTGACGGATGGGATCGGCCTGGAGGACATTCCCGGCGTCGAGATGGAGCGCGGCTTCGTCAAGGTCAACGGCTTCATGCAGACCGGTGTCCCGCACCTGTACGCGATCGGCGACAT
>DATCQR010000231.1:0-2678 GCA_036569405.1 Candidatus Limnocylindria bacterium | reverse complement strand
AGCTTCGCGGTCGGGACGTGGAAGTAGCTCTGGGCGGCGGCCTGAATGCCGTAGGCATTGTTCCCGTAGAAGGCGGTGTTCAGGTACATCTCGAGGATCTGCTTCTTGCTGAAGTCCTGCTCCACCTGGAGGGCCAGCACGGCCTCCTTCGCCTTCCGTTCGACGCTCGGCTGGTTGCCCAGGAGCCGCAGCTTGACCAGCTGCTGGGTGATCGTCGAAGCGCCTTGCACCGCGGCGTGGTCGTGGTAGTCGACCCACGCGGCGCGGATGATGGAGCCGACGTCGACCCCGGGTTCGCTGTAGAACTTGGCGTCCTCGACCGCGATCGTCGCCTGGGGCAGGAGCGTGCCCATATCGGTCAGGTGCTGCTCGTAGTGGCGGTAGCCCTGGCGGTGGATGTCGGCCAGCGTCACCGTGCCCGAGACGTCGTAGAGGATCGAGTCCTGGGGCAGCGAGGCGAGCGCGATCGAGTGGGCGTCGGGCAGGTCGGAAGCGTATTTGACCCACAGCGCGGAAGCACTGACGAAGGAGCCCACCGCGACCGCAATGACCAGCAGCGTGCTCACCACGGCGGCCGTTCCGGCCGTCTGCGTCGCGGGCCGGCCGCCGGTCGAGTAGCCCCGGCGCCGCCCGACCGCGGAAGCTCGGAAACGGCGCCCGTCCGGCCAGCGCAGGTGCTGCGGCCGCATCGCCGGCGCGCTCCCCTGGACGAGCTGCAGGCGCATCGAGTGAAAGAACGCGCCGGTGCCCCGAAGCGCGGCCGCAGCCAACGTCACCGCTGCCTCGGCGACCTTCTGGCCGCCCTCCCAGCTGAGCGCCCCGCGTCTAGCTAGTCCCATGTCGGTTCCCTGGAGCCCCCCACGACAATACTGTAATCGCTTTAAAAACTAAAGGTGATGCTAACGCTATCAGGTCTAGTGTCAACGAATGAAGCTAAAACGCTCTGCTGGCCGGTCGGGTTACGGTCAACGGCTATCCTTCGCGAATGGCCCTCCGGCTCGGTGTCAGCTTTGACGCCGGGAGCTCGCTCGCCTCAGCAATAGAACGCGCCAGGCTGGCCGATCACCTTGGTTACGACTCTCTCTGGGCCAGCCAGCTGCCCCCCGCTCGAGACACCCCGCTGGTGCTGGCGACGTACGCCGCGGCGACCTCGAGGATAGGCCTCGCGACCGCCGTGCTGCCGATCTACACCCGCCATCCGACGGCGATGGCGCAGATGGCGCTGACCCTCGACGAGATCTCTGGCGGCCGCTTCCGGCTCGGCATCGGGGTTAGCCACCAGGTCACCGTGGAGTCGATGTGGGGCCTGCGGCTCATCCATCCGGTGGAGGCGATGCGGGAGTACGCAGGCATCGTCCGCTCACTCGTCACGACAGGCTCGGTGAACGTGGACGGGGAGCAATTCACGGCCCACACGGCTTACACCGCGCCCCGCCGCGCCGACCTCCCGATCATCATCTCGGCGCTCAGCCCGCGGATGCTCGAGCTGGCCGGCGAGATCGCCGACGGCGTCTCCCTCTGGATGTGCGCGCCCGACTACATCCGGGACGTCGTCGTCCCGACCGTGCGCAAGGGAAGGGAGAAGGCGGGCAAGTCGCTGGATGGCTTCGAGGTCGAGGCGGCGGTGCCCGTCTGCCTGACGACCGATCGTGGCGCCGGGCTTGCCGCCTTTCGCAAGACCGTCGAGCGCTACGCTTCGCTGCCCTTCTACCGGAAGGTGCTCGACAGGACCTTCCCCGACATGTCCGACTCGCCGGGCGATCCGATCCTCCAGGCGCTTGCCGGCATCGGCGACAGTGCCGAGGTCAGGGCGACCATCGAGCGTTATCGGGAAGCGGGCACCACCCTGCCGGTCCTCGGGCCCTTCGCCGGCCACGAGGGGGCGGCCGGCTTCGAGGCCACGCTGGAGGCGCTGGCCGCCTGAGCGGAAACCTGCTCGGACTGCTGCTGGTGAGCCTTTCGGTCGGCCTCAGCAACTTCGCCGGCTCGATCGGCATCGGCCTCTCCGGTGTCGACGCCCGCACCCGGCTCCGAGTCGGCATCGCCTTCGGCCTTTTCGAAGGCCTGATGCCGGTGCTCGGCCTTTTCATCGGCCAGGCGGTCGCCGGCACGATCGGCTCCTACGGCCGCTACCTGGGCGCCGGCCTCCTCGTGCTGACCGGTTTCTACACGATCTGGCAGAGCTTCCGGACCGGGAAGGTGGAGCGCGATGAGGAGAAGGGCATCCTCGACACCCGCCAGCTCTTGATCATCGGCGCAGCCCTGTCCCTTGACAACCTGATCGTCGGGTTCGCGCTCGGCGTCTACAACGTCTCGATCGTGCTGGCGGCGGTCGTCATGGCGATCGTCAGCGTCGGCCTCTCCCTGCTCGGGCTCGAGCTCGGGAGCCGGCTCGGCTCGCGGGTCGGCGAGTACAGCGAGATGGCCGGGGGCGGAGTGCTGGTGCTGGTCGGCATCGCGCTCGGCGTGGGGCTGATCTAATAGGTTCCGAAGTGGCTGCTCCCGGCTTCGAAGCGGTGCTGGTCGACCTCGACGGCGAGGTGGCGACGGTCACCCTCAACCAGCCCGAGAAGCGCAACCCGCTCTCGACGGCGATGGTCCGCGACCTCGGGGCGGCCCTCGCCTGGTGCCGGGGAGAGCCGGCCGTCCGGGTCGTCGTCCTGACCGGCGCGGGCGAC
>DATCQR010000230.1:0-4107 GCA_036569405.1 Candidatus Limnocylindria bacterium | reverse complement strand
TAGCCGAGGCCGCTCCCGAGGAGCCGGCCACCGAGGCCGCGCCCGAAGAGCCGGTCGCGGTTGCTGTCGGCGAAGAGCCGGAGGCCGTCACGGCCGAAGCAGACTCCGAGGCTTCGTAGATCGAACGTCGCTCTGGTTTGGAGTCCGCACCCGCTCGAGCCTGACCCGCACCTCGCTCACACGCGCTGGCCGGGCATTTCCACGAGCAAACCGTCACCGTAGTCCGTAGTACCTATTGAAGGCATCGCGCGGGAGTGGTGCTCTACACTCTGGCCACGTTCGGCGGTCCAGCCTGGGCCTCCGGGCAGTCACGGATGGATGCGCAAATGGATCGCTTCGACAAGTTCACGGATCGGGCCCGCAAGGTGCTGACCCTTGCCCAGGACGAGGCGCAGCGCTTCAACCACAACTACATCGGCACCGAGCACCTGCTTCTCGGCCTGGTCCGGGAGGGCGAGGGAGTCGCCGCGCGCGTCCTCGAGAACATGAACGTCGAGCTCTCGAAGGTACGAACCGCGGTCGAATTCATCATCGGCCGGGGAGATCGGCCGGTGGTCGGCGAAGTGGGCCTGACGCCACGCGCCAAGCGCGTCATCGAGCTGGCCATCGACGAGGCACGCCGCCTCGGCCATAACTACATCGGCACGGAGCACCTGCTGCTCGGCCTCGTCCGCGAGGGCGAGGGGATCGCCGCCGGCGTCCTCGAGAGCCTGGGCGTCAACCTCGACAAGGTGCGCCACCAGGTGATCCACGTCCTGAGCCAGAGCACCAGCGTCTCGCCGGCGCAGGAGACGAAGCGGCCATCGAAGACCCCGACCCTCGACCAGCTGGGCATCAACCTCACCGAGGCCGCCCGCTCCGGCAAGCTCGACCCGGTGATTGGGCGCGAAAAGGAGATCGAGCGCGTCATCCAGATTCTGAGTCGGCGCACCAAGAACAACCCTGCCCTGATCGGCGAGCCGGGAGTCGGCAAGACCGCGATCGCGGAGGGGCTGGCGCACCGCATCGTGAGCGGCGACGTCCCCGAGACGCTCGCCGACAAGCGGGTGCTGACGCTCGACATCGGCTCATTGGTGGCCGGAACCAAGTACCGCGGCGAGTTCGAGGAGCGCCTCAAGAAGATCATCGAGGAGCTGCGCAGCAGCAGCGACAGCGTCCTCTTCATCGATGAGCTGCACACGCTGGTGGGGGCAGGCGCCGCGGAGGGCGCGATCGACGCCGCCAACATCCTGAAGCCGCCGCTGTCGCGCGGCGAGCTGCAGTGCATCGGCGCCACCACCCTCGACGAGTACCGCAAGTACATCGAGAAGGACGCCGCCCTGGAGCGTCGCTTCCAGCCGGTGATGGTCGAGGAGCCCACGGTCGACGAGGCGGTCGCGATCCTCTTCGGCATCCGCTCCCGCTACGAGGAGCATCACCACGTCAAGATCAGCGACGAGGCGGTGCGTGCGGCCGTGGACCTCTCGGTTCGCTACGTGGCCGACCGCGCGCTGCCGGACAAGGCGATCGACCTGATGGACGAGGCCGGGTCCCGCGTGCGCCTGCGCGAGTCGAAGGCCCCGCCCAAGATCAAGGAGGCGCAGAAGGACCTCGAGGACGTGACGCGCCAGAAGGACGAGGCAATCGCCGCCCAGGACTACGAGGCGGCTGCACGACTCCGCGATGAGGAGGCGCAGGGCAAGGAGGCTATCGAGGCGCTGCGTACCGCCTGGCGCGAGGAGGCCGCCAAGGACGTGCCGGTGGTCACCGAGGAGGAGATCGCCCAGGTCGTCAGCATGTGGACCGGCATCCCGGTGATCCGCATCAGCGCCGAGGAGTCGGAGCGGCTCCTCCACATGGAAGACGCGATCCACAAGCGCGTGATCGGGCAGCAGGAGGCGATCGATATCATCTCCAAGGCGGTCCGCCGTGCACGCGCCGGGCTGAAGGATCCGAAGCGGCCGATCGGCTCATTCATCTTCATGGGCCCCACCGGCGTCGGCAAGACAGAGCTCGCCCGGGCACTGGCCGAGTTCATGTTCGGCTCCGAGGACGCCTTGGTGAAGATCGACATGAGCGAGTTCATGGAGCGCCATAACGTTTCGCGGCTGGTCGGCGCGCCTCCCGGCTACGTCGGCTACGACGAAGGTGGCCAGCTGACCGAGGCGGTCCGTCGCAAGAGCTACAGCGTGGTCCTGCTCGACGAGATCGAGAAGGCACACCCGGAGGTCTTCAACATCCTCCTCCAGATCCTCGAGGACGGGCACCTTACCGATGCCAAGGGCCGCCGCGTCGACTTCCGCAACACGATCATCATCATGACCAGCAACGTCGGCGCCCAGCTGCTGCAGAAGGATTCGCGCATCGGCTTCCGCGCAGAGGGCGACGCCGGTTCCGTCGCCGAGGCGACGGCGGACTACGAGCGCATGAAGGAGAAGGTCCTCGGCGAGCTGAAGAACGTCTTCCGGCCCGAGTTCCTCAACCGCATCGACGCGACGGTCGTCTTCCGCGAGCTGACCCGCGCCGAGATCCGCGAGATCGTGGACCTGCTGCTGGAGCGCGTGAAGTCCCAGCTGGCGGGGCAGCAGATGGAGCTGGTGGTGACCGATGCCGCCAAGGACGCGATCATCGTGAAGGGGTACGACCTTTCATTCGGAGCGCGTCCGCTGCGTCGCGAGATCCAGCACCAGATCGAGGACCCGCTTGCGGAGCGGATGCTGCAGGCGGCCTTCGAGGCAGGCGACACGATCGTCGTCGACGCCACGCCCGACGGCCTGGTGATCGAGCGCAAGACGGAGAAGCGGCAGCCCGTCAAGGCGCGCTGACCGCCCGATAACCCCGCAGTACGTGGGGGCGTGGCAAGATGGCGCGACCCGTGCCAGCTACCCGCTCCGTCTATGTCTGCCAGCAATGCGGCGCCAGCTCGCCGCGCTGGTCCGGCCAATGCGCCTCGTGCGAGGCGTGGAACACCCTGGTCGAAACGGTCGTGAGTCGAGCCGCGAGCGGGGGGGCAGGTTCCGCGCGGGCGCGCGAGCGGGCGGCGTCTGCCGGTTCGGCAGCGATCTCGCCCATCGGGGGCGTCAGCAGTGCCGAGGCCTCGCGCCTGCCGAGCGGCATTGGTGAGCTCGACCGCGTGCTGGGCGGGGGATTGGTTCCGGGGTCGATCGTCCTCTTCGGCGGTGATCCGGGGATCGGCAAGAGCACGTTGCTCCTGCAGTTGGCGGGGCGGCTGGCGGCCGCAGGTCATGCCACCCTCTATCTGACGGGCGAGGAATCGGCCTCCCAGGTTCGTGGTCGAGCCGAGCGAGTCGGGGCGGTGGTCGACGGCGTCGGGCTGGTCGCCAGCACCGACCTGGCGACCGCGGTGGGTGCGATCGAAGCCTCGGCCCCGGCGCTCGCCGTGGTCGACAGCGTCCAGACCTTCGCCAGTGCAGAGCTGGGCGGCCCGGCCGGCAGCGTGGGCCAGGTCCGCGAGGTCGCCACGCGCCTGGCGGAGGTGGCGAAGGCTGGCACCACCTGCGTGGCACTGATCGGTCACGTCACCAAGGAGGGGACGGTCGCGGGTCCGCGAACCCTGGAACACCTGGTGGACGCGGTCATCTACCTGGAGGGGGAGCGGATGGGCACGACCCGGCTCCTTCGGGCGGCAAAGAACCGATACGGCTCGACCGATGAGGTCGGTGTCATGGAGATGCGCAGCGACGGCCTGGTCGAGGTTGCCGATGCCAGCCGCTTCTTCCTGGAATCCGAACAGCCGCCTGTCGCAGGCAGCGCCATCACCATCGCCCTGGAGGGGACCCGCCCGCTGGCCGTCGAGATCCAGGCACTGGTAGCGCCCGCCGGCTACGGTTCGCCACGCCGCGCGACGACCGGGATCGACGTGAACCGGGTGCTCATGCTGATCGCGGTGCTGGCCCGGCACGCCGGGCTGAACCTCACCGGCCACGACGTGTACGTGAACGTCGCCGGCGGGCTGCGCATCGACGAGCCGGCCGCGGACCTGGCGGTGGCAACCGCGCTCGCCTCGTCGCTGCGCGAGCGCCCAGTGCGGGAAGGGACCGTCCTGGCCGGTGAGCTGTCGCTCTCGGGACGGCTGCGGCCCGCCGCCCGTGCCGAGCGTCGCATGGC
>DATCQR010000229.1:0-10758 GCA_036569405.1 Candidatus Limnocylindria bacterium | reverse complement strand
CATCGGTACCAGGTGACGGCTCGATTCCTGCTGCCGGACGAGCCACTGGAGTGCCCCAGCCCGGCTGTCTAGGCCGCTGCCGACTCCGAGCCGCGCAACCGGCCGAGGGGTGCGCCGCCCAGGACGCATCGGTACAATACGCCGCGCGTGCCGCCGCCCCGGTGGACGTGCCCCCGGATGGGACCGAGTCGGACGCGGAGCCTCGAGACAAGCCGCGTCCTCGTCGCCGATGAGGAGCCTCGAGACGGAGCTGATGTCACGACCGATGGCCCGGCCGCGCATTCGGGCCCTCCTTCGCGTCGGAGCCCTGCTCGCGCCTGTCCTCCTCGCAACCGCCTGCGGCATGGTCCCCCCCGAGCCGCATACCACGCAGGCCAAGCAGGTCTTCTGGCTTTACAACGTGATCCTGGTGATGGGCGGCATCGTGTTCGTCGCGGTCGAGGGCTTCATCGTCTATTCCGTCTTCCGCTATCGCCGCCGCGACGATCGGCTCCCGACCCAGATCCACGGCAACAACCTGGTCGAGCTGATCTGGACCGCCATCCCGACCGTGATCGTGCTCATCCTGTTCGTGCTATCGACGGCGACGCTCAACTCGGTCTCGCAGGCATCCACGCATCCCGGCGTCACCATCGAGGTCGAGGGCAAGCAGTGGTCATGGGTCTTCCATTACCTCGACGACGACGGCAATCCGGCGAATGACGTGATCGTGCAGGGGACGGCGCTCGACGGGGCGGTGATGGCCGTTCCCGTCGGGGAGCCCGTGAAGCTCATCCTGATCTCAAACGACGTGATCCATTCCTTCTACGTGCCTGCATTCCTGGTGAAGCGCGACGTCGTGCCGCTACCGGAGGGCAAGGCGCCCAACGAGCTCGAATTCACGGTCAGCGAGAAGGGGACCTACAGCGGTCAGTGCGCGGAGTTCTGCGGAGATCTGCATGCGCGCATGACGTTCAGCGTGCAGGCCATGTCGCGGGCTGACTTCGACAAGTGGACCACTGCCATTCGCGCCGGCGAGACGCCAGCGCCCTCCGTCCCGGCCGGCGGCGGGGTCCTGAAGGTCAGCGCCAAGAACACCGCCTTCGACACGAAGGCGCTCGAGGCGGTGGCGGGCCAGCCGTTTAAGATCGAGTTCACCAACGACGATTCCTTTGAGCACAATGTGGGAATCTGGAACGGGAGCGACGAGCTCTTCCGCGGGGAGATCTTCCCGGGGCCTGCGACGAAGACCTATGACGTCAAGGGCCTTCCAGCAGGCCAATACACCTTCGTCTGCGATGTCCACCCGGCGATGACCGGCACGCTGACGGTCAACTAGCGCGAGGCGAGCGAGGAACCAATGGCAACCACGGCCCTGACCCCAACCGCCGAGAGCTACCGCCGTTCGTGGGTGATCGAGTGGCTGACGACGGTCGACCACAAGAAGATCGGGATCCTGTACATCGTCAACTCGTTCGCCTTCTTCTTCGCGGCGGGCATCCTGGCCCTGCTGGTGCGCTCAGAGCTGGCCGTTCCGGGACTCCAGTTCCTGGACGAGAGGACCTACAACCAGGCGTTCACTATGCACGGCACGATCATGATCTTCCTGTTCGTGGTGCCGGTCCTCTCCGGGTTCGCGAACTACATCGTGCCACTCCAGCTGGGCGCGCCGGACATGGCGTTCCCGCGCATCAACGCCCTCAGCTTCTGGTTCCTGCCGCTCGGCGGCCTGCTGATCTTCTCCGGCTACCTGTTCGGTGGCGCCGCGGCCGAGGGCTGGACGCTCTACACGCCGCTCAGCGGCGGGAAGTATTCAACCGGGGTTGGGACCGACCTGTGGCTGATCGGGCTGCTGCTGGTGGGCACCGCCTCGATCCTGGGGTCGGTCAACTTCATCGCCACCATCTTCAAGATGCGGGCGCCGGGGATGACCCTCTTCCGGATGCCGATCCTGGTCTGGACGGTCCTCGTCACCGCCACCCTGATCCTGCTCGCCACGCCCGTGCTGGCGGCCGGCATGATCGCGCTCTTCATCGATCGCAACTACGGCGGCAGCTTCTTCGACCCGAACACCGGCGGCAACCCGATCCTTTGGCAGCACCTCTTCTGGTTCTTCGGCCATCCCGAGGTCTACATCGTCATCCTGCCGGCGATGGGCGTGGTGAGCGAGATCCTGCCGGTCTTCACCCGGCGCCCGCTCTTCGGCTACCGGGCCTTCGTCTTCGCCACCATCGCCATCGGCCTTCTCAGCTTCAGCGTGTGGGCCCACCACATGTTCACGACCGGGCAGGTCTTCCTGCCGTTCTTCAGCTTCATGACCGCGCTGATCGCGATCCCGACGGGGGTGAAGATGTTCAACTGGCTGGCCACCCTGTGGCGCGGCTCGATCGTGTTCGCCACGCCGATGCTCTTCGCCCTCGGCTTCCTGTCGATGTTCCTCATCGGCGGCATCAGCGGCGTGATGCTCTCCGCCCCGGCCGTCGACTTCCACCTGCAGGACACCTACTTCGTGGTCGCCCACCTGCACTACGTCTTCTTCGGCGGGAGCGTCTTCGGCGTCTTCGCGGCGACCTACTACTGGTTCCCCAAGATGACCGGCCGACGCCTGAACGAGCCCCTGGGCAAGGTCCACTTCTGGATGCACTTCGTCGGCTTCAACATCGCCTTCTTCCCGCAGCACATCCTCGGCATCCAGGGGATGCCGCGTCGCATCGCCGACTACTCGCCCGATGCGGGCTGGACGATCCTGAACCTCGTCTCGACAGCGGGGGCCTTCCTGATCGCCGCCAGCATCCTGCCATTCCTCGTGAACGTGGTCGCCACCTTCATCAACGGCGAGAAGGTCGGCGACGATCCATGGGAGGGGAACACGCTCGAGTGGGCCACCAGCTCTCCGCCGCCGCCCTACAACTTCGACAAGCTGCCGCCGATTCGCAGTGAGCGGCCCGTCTTCGACCTGCGCCACCGGCACGACGCCGAGCATGTCTCGGTCGCGAAGGTGGAAGACCAGTGACCGTCCAGGTCCCGACCAGCGTGAGCGCGGACATCACCACGCACACCGACCTCTCTCACCGCGAGGCCGGGATGCCGACCCCACTGGTCGGGATGCTCCTCTTCATCGCCAGCGAGGTGATGTTCTTCGGCGGCCTCTTCGCCTCCTACTTCAATGCCCGCGCCGTTCACATCGGGGAGTGGGGACCGCCGTCAGGAGCACCGGGGCTGGAGGTCTTCCCCATCGCCCTGCCCATCACGATCATCCTGGTCGCGTCCAGCTTCACGATGCAGCTCGGGGTGTGGGCCATCCGGCGTGGCGACCAGCGCGCGATGCGCAACTGGACGCTGGTCACGCTGCTCCTGGGCGTGACCTTCCTGATCGGTCAGATCTACGACTACACCCAGCTCGGCTTCGGGATCAGCGACGGGGCCTTCGGGACGGTCTTCTACACGCTCACCGGCTTCCACGGGGCCCATGTCTTCGGTGGTGCGGTGGGGCTCACCATCCTCGCGGCACGAGCATCCCAGGGTCAGTTCAGCAAGCAGAACCACGTGGCGGTTGAGGCGATCAGCTTCTACTGGCATTTCGTGGACGTGGTCTGGATTGCCCTCTTCACCACGCTGTACTTCCTGCGCTAGGAGGCTGATCGAATGACCGACGTTGCCTTCGGCTACCTGCTCCTGGCGATCGGCATCACCTTCGTGCTGGGCGTCGTGTACGCCATCACCAGCCACGTCAGCGTCTCGACCGCGCGCCCCAGGCCGCCTCGTGGCGTGCACCTGCCGAATCCGAGCGCCCTGCCAGTCATCCTGGCGGTGGGCGGCGCGCTGCTGGGGGCCGGACTCGCGTTCCGCGCCGACAACCAGCTCGCCAACCCGTTCCTGGCGATTCCCGGCCTGGCCATCTTCCTGTACGCGGTTGTGGCCTGGGTTCGAGCGGCGGGTCGCGAATGGGACGAGGTCGAGCGCGGGCCGCACGACGACGCGGCGGGGCACTGATACCTGCATGACCGCCACCACCGGTGAGGCGCTCCGCGGAGCGGCGGCGCGGGGGGGCGCGGGTCGCCTGCCGCGCTGGTACTACCTTGCCGCGGCGCTCGCCCCGTTCCTGCTCCTCGCCCTGTGGGGCGCACCCCGGCTGGTTGGGCCGGCGGTCCCCGTGCTCGCCCAGGTCGGCGGGCCGGCACCGGCGTTCGAGCTGGCCGACCTCGACGGGAAGCCGGTGAGCCTTGCAGACCTGCGCGGACGCCCGGTGGTCGTCAACTTCTGGGCCAGCTGGTGCGGCCACTGCGTCGAGGAGTTCCCGCTGCTGAAGTCCGCGGCGGCCACGTACCGGGACAAGGGGCTTGCAGTGGTCGGGATCGTCTTCCGCGATGGCTCGGGGCCCGCCCGCGACTTCATGACACGCCTGGGAGCGACCTGGCCCGCCCTGATGGACCCCGGCGAGGCGGTCGCGTCACGATTCGGCATCATCTGGCCGCCGGACACCTACTTCATCGATCGCGGCGGCATGGTGATGAGTCGCCAGATCGGCCAGCTCAGTGCCGCCGACCTGGAGCGCGGGCTGGCAGGCATCCTGGGAGAGGAGTGATGGTCATGGAACCAAACCTCCCGGCCACGGCCGAGGAGACCGCGCTGGTGCTCGACACGACCCACGATCTGCACGGTGACTACGTCGACCCGCAGGTCCAGGTCGTGCGTCAGAACGTCCGCGTCGCGCTCCTGCCCCTCGCGATCATCGCCTTCACGGTGATCGCGTTCATCGCCGCGGCGTGGACCTTCCTGACCGCCCTGCCGCCGGCCTGACCCCCCGACCGTCCTCAGGAGGGCGAGGCGGCGAGAGCCTGCGGATAGCGCCGCGCGACGTAGTCCTCCAGGATCTCCAGGAAGCGCGGCACGATGTCGTCGCCGCGCAGCGTCGTTCGCAGCTGCCCGTCGACGAAGACAGGGGCCACCGGCTCCTCGAAGGTCCCCGGCAGGCTGATCCCGATGTCCGCGTGCTTGCTCTCGCCAGGGCCGTTCACGACGCAGCCCATGACCGCCACGCGCAGCTCCTCCACGCCGGGATGCGTGCGGCTCCAGACGGGCATCTGGTCGCGCAGGTAGGCGCCGATGTCCCGGGCCATCTCCTGGAAGAAGGTGGACGTGGTCCGGCCGCAGCCAGGGCATGCGCTGACCTGCGGCGTGAAGCTGCGAAGCCCGAGCGATTGCAGCACCTGCTGGGCGATCTGGACCTCCTCGGTCCGGTCGCCGCCGGGGGATGGGGTGAGGCTCACCCGGATCGTGTCGCCGATCCCTCGCTGCAGGAGGATCGCCAGCCCGGCGGTGGAGGAGATGATCCCGCGCGATGCCATCCCCGCCTCGGTCAGCCCCAGGTGCAGCGGATAGTCGCAGCGCTCGGCGAGTCGGGTGTAGACCTCGACCAGGTCCTGGACGCCCGAGACCTTGGCCGAGATGATGATGCGGTCATGCCCCAGCCCGGTCTCCTCGGCCAGCTGCGCCGAGCGGAGTGCCGACTCGAGCATGGCGTCGATCATCACGTCTCGCGACTCGCGTGGCTCCGACAGCTCGGCGTTGGCGTCCATCAGCTCGGTCAGCAGCTGCTGGTCGAGCGAGCCCCAGTTCACGCCGATGCGCACCGGCTTGCCGTTGGCGATAGCCACCTCGACGATCGCACGGAACCGCTCGTCGTGGCGCTTGGTGCCGACGTTGCCCGGGTTGATGCGGTACTTGGCCAGCGCCGCCGCGCAGCCGGGGTACTTCGTAAGCAGCAGGTGGCCGTTGTAATGGAAGTCCCCGATCAGGGGCACGCCCACGCCCAGGCCGTCCAGCTTCTGGCGGATGATCGGCACGGCCTCTGCCGCGGCGTCGTTGTTGACCGTGACACGCACCAGCTCCGACCCGGCGTGGGCCAGCTGGGCGACCTGGATGGCGGTGGCATCCGCATCGGCGGTGTCGGTGTTCGTCATCGACTGGACCACGATCGGATGTCCGGAGCCGATCAGGACCCCGCTGACGTCCACGCTTACCGTGGGGCGGCGATCGATCATGGCTCGAGTGTACGGGGATCGAGGCGGAGACGCCCCGACGGCGACATCGGGCCGTTCGACGACTTCGCTAGACTGAATTCATGACCGCGACCGTTCCGCCCGCTACAGACAGCGCAGACACCAGCAGCACCGATACCCGCCACCACAAGCTCGCGATTATCGGGTCCGGGCCCGCTGGACTGACCGCCGCCATCTATGCCGCCCGCGCGAACCTGGAGCCGATGGTCTTCGCCGGCAACACGCCGCTGGGCCAGCTGATGATCACCTCCGACGTTGAGAACTACCCCGGCTTTCCCGGCGGGATCCAGGGGCCCGAGCTGATGCAGCTCTTCCGCGACCAGGCCGAGCGCTTCGGCAGCAAGCTCCTGGACAAGGACGTGACCCGCGTCGACTTCAGCCAGCGTCCGCATCGGCTGTGGGTGGGCGACGACGAGTACCAGGCCGATGCCGTCATCGTCGCCACCGGCGCCTCGGCTCTATGGCTCGGCCTCGAGTCCGAGGAGCAGTTCCGCGGTCGGGGGGTGAGCGCGTGCGCCACCTGTGACGGCTTCTTCTTCCGGGATCGGGAGATCGCGGTGGTGGGCGGCGGCGATACGGCCCTTGAGGAGGCGCTCTTCCTGACCCGCTTCGCCTCGAAGGTGACGATGCTGGTTCGGCGCGAGGCGTTCCGCGGCAGCAAGATCATGCAGGACCGCGCCTTCGCACACCCGAAGGTCGAGGTGCGCTGGAACTCCGAGGTCACCGACGTCCGCGGCGAGATGACGGTGAACGAGCTCGGCCTGCGGGACACGGTCACGGGCGAGGTCTCGGACCTGCCCGTCCAGGGGCTCTTCATCGCCATCGGCTACAAGCCGAACACTGACCTGTTCGCCGGCCAGCTCGACCTCGATGAGCGCGGCTACTGCGTCGTCGAGGGCGGCACGAAGACCAAGGTCGAGGGCGTCTTCGTGGCGGGGGACGTCCACGACCACCTGTACCGCCAGGCGGTCACCGCCGCGGGCGACGGCTGCCGCGCGGCGATCGATGCCGAGCGCTGGCTGGGGTCCGTCGGCGAGATCGAGGCCTCGACCGCCACCAACTGGTGACTGCCGCACCCCGACGCTAGTCGAGCAGCTGTTCCGCCAACTCCGGCGTGACCCCCTCGCGGTTCGCATCGGCGAGGTGCTGCAGCGTGGTGCGCCATCGTGAGTCTGCTGCGAAGGCGACCTGCAGCTCGCGGCGGCCGGCTTCCACGTCGCCACTCGTGGCCAGCTCGACTCCGCGCCAGAAGACGAGCTCATAGGCGTCCGGCGACATCTGCCGGGCGAGCTCGTAGCGCTCGGCTGTGCTGCGGCCGGCCTTCGCCTCATCTCCCTCTTCGTCGAGCAGGTTGTAGGCCAGCTGCATGGTCACGATCCGGCGCAGCTCCGGTACCGGGTCGGGATGATCCTCGATGCGCAGGTCCAACAGCCGCCCCCGCCAGGCCGCGGGCTGCAGCTCGGCCGAGGCGAGCATGATCGCCGCCGACTGACGACCGCGAACGTCGCCGCCCTCCGCCTCGGCCGCCTCCATCGCTCGCAGCAGCCGCTCGACGAAGGGCGCCTCTTCGGCCAGCGCGCCCTCGTATGCGGCAGCCATCGCCGGCCAGCAGGTGTCGCGCTCGAGCAGGTTGCCCTGCACGGTGAAGCCCTCCCGAACGAGGTGTCCGCAGGCCGGGATGCAGTCGGCGCCGGTATGCGCGGCCGCCCTCCCCTGGCTGTCGACGACGCCGAGTTGGCGGACCTGCGCCTGCTCGTCTCCCGCCACCAGCGCTGCGACCACGGCATCGGCCGCCTGGCCGGCGCGCAGCATCTCGAGCCCCATCGGTCCAAAGCTGACGTTGACCGATGCCTGCGTGGCGATCGCGCCCACGCCGGCCTCGAGCCATGGCACCACCGGGCCGACGCCCAGGTAGTGCGACTGGACGGCGACGCCGAGGCGTCCGGTCGCGGGGTCGCGGGCGACGATGCTGTAGGTCATGGGCGAAGCGTAGCTGCCTCTGCGAAGGCAGGGATGATGACATCCACCTGTACACTCGACCGATTCCGAATCGACCCGGCATGGAGAAGCGCATGAACGCATTCATCGTCGAGCTGCCGAACCGGCCGGGGAGCCTGGCCATGATCTCGGAGGCGATCGCAGAGCGCGGGATCAACATCAGCGGCATCGCGGGTGCCACCTCCGGCGAGCTGGGGTCGGTCGCCTTCATCACCGACGACGAGTCCGCCACCAGGAACGCGCTGGGCGAGAAGGGATGGGTCTACCGCGAGGTTCCGGTCGTGACCGCCAGCCTCGACGATCAGCCGGGAACGCTGGCTGCGGCTGCACGCCGCCTGGCAGATGCGGGCATCAACGTCGAGACCATGTTCGTCACCGGCAAGGACGGCGACAAGGTGAAGATCGCATTCGGAGTCGACACGCCTGAGGCTGCCCAGCGCGCCCTCGGCTAGGGCCGGCGCTCCCGAATCACTGGCTGACCCTCGCACCAAGTGCCTGCCTGCCCACCTCCGGAACGTCGGTGACGAAGCCCCACAGCCCGTAGGCGGCAAGCTGCTGCATGCGGGCCGGGTCGTTCACGACATAGCAGCCCATCAGGCGGCCGTACGCGGTGGCAAGGGAGAGGATCGGCCCAGGATCGAGCCCGAGATCCCCCTCGTACGGATGGACCGCTGCATGACCGTGCTCCACGGCGTAGGTCAGAGCCGCCTCGATCGGCTGCGACGGGACCAGCAGGTAGCCGGTCGGGATCTCGGGGTCGAGCCCGCGGGCCTCGTCGATGATCGCCTCCTCGAAGCTGATCAGGCTCACGGCCCCGGCGGCGCGGACACGCGAGCCGCGGAGGGCCTCGATCGTGGGAGCCGTCGCGGCGCGCGCCTTGGCCTCGACCACCAGCCCGGTGCCGTCGGGCAGCCAGTCGAGCACCTCCCGCAGGGTCGGGACGGTGAGGCCCTTGCCGCGGAAGGGGAAGGTGCCGTCGGGCGCCTCGAAGCGGAAGCCGGCGTCGGCCGCGCGCAGCTGCTTGAGCGTCATCGTGGCGATCGGCCCGGTGAGGTCGGTGGTGCGCTCCACCGTCTCGTCGTGCATCAGCGCAAGCTCACCGTCGGCGGTCAGCTGGACGTCCAGCTTGATGGCGTCGGCACCCATCTCGACCGCACGGCGATAGGCCTCCATCGTGTTCTCGGGGGCGACCGTGGCGGCGCCACGGTGCGCGACGACCAGTGTCATGGCGCCTCCCCCGGCAGCACGATGGCCGGCTCGAGCGGCGAGGCCAGCGGCGACTCGCCATCCGACTCCCGACCCTCGGGGACTCTCCGCACGATCAAAAAGCCAACCACCATCAACACCAGCAGGCTCAGGATCGCGATCCGGTAGGCATCACGACCAAGCGAGGGCTGGAGGAGCCCGATGATCGCCCCATACGCGAGCGGCCCAAGCCACGCCACCAGGCGGTCGGGGCGAGGCTGGTCACCGGGCGCGGGCTGGGCAAATCACGCGCGGATCATACCGACCCAGTACCCTTCGCCCGAGCGAATCCCGAACCCTGCGCACTCGAGGTGAATCGTTGTCCGTGGCCCACACCCCGCCGCCCGCGAACGGGCACGTGCGGGAGCTGCATCCGACTGGCATCTTCGCCGCGGTCGGGCGCTTCGACTATCGGTTCCGGCGCTGGCTGCCGATCGTCGGCCTGGCGATCGTGATCGGCACGAATGCCTGGGCGGCCACCTCGGGCGGGACCCTGATCCAGGGTGGCTGGGTGGTCGCCGGCTCGGAGGAGCAGCGCGCCGCCGCGCTGATCGCCGACCGCTTCGGCAGCGAGGCGACCACCATGCTCGTCGTCTACCGCGCCCCCGACGGCGACGCCGCGTCGCCCGAGTTCCAGGCCACGGTCAAGGCGAGCCTTGCCCGTGTGGCGGACGACCCCGCCGTGACGAAGATCCAGAGGTACGGCGACACCGGCGCGCCGGCGCTGCTGAGCAACGACGGAACCATGACCATGGCGGCGGTCTACCTCGACAAGGGAGTCGAGGAGGCGGTCAACGACGCCGGGCGGCTGGCCGACGAGGTGGAGCGACCCGCCGGCGTCGAGATGTGGGTCACCGGCATCCCGCAGGTCTATCACGAGTTCAACGCCAAGATCGAGACGGACCTCTTCCAGGCGGAGGCGATCAGCCTGCCGATCGCGCTGCTGATCCTGCTCGCCGTCTTCGGCACACTGGTCGGCGCTGCCCTCCCACTCGTGATTGCCGGATTCGCGATGCCGACCGCCTTCGCGGCGATCAGCCTGCTGGCGAACGTCACCGAGATGAGCATCTTCGTCACGAACATCGCGACGATGATCGGCCTGGCGCTGGCGATCGACTACTCGCTCTTCATGGTGAGCCGATTCCGCGAGGAGCTTCGCCACCACGATGTCGAGATCGCGCTCGAGCGGATGATGGGCAGCGTCGGCAAGGCGGTGGCGGTATCCGGCATCGCGGTGGCGGTCGGGCTCTCGTCGCTCGTCGTCTTCGACGCCGCGGCACTGCGCAGCATGGGGCTGGGCGGGATCCTGACGGTGCTTTCGACGCTGATCTTCGGGCTGACGGTGCTCCCCGCGCTGCTGGCCCTGCTCGGCCCGCGCGTCAACCGACTGCGCGTGCCACTGCCGCGCTTCCTCAGCCTGATCGAGGACGACGCCGCTGCGGCCGACCGCAGGCAGGGACACGGAGTGTGGGCC
>DATCQR010000228.1:0-2632 GCA_036569405.1 Candidatus Limnocylindria bacterium | reverse complement strand
ATGCATGGCTGGGACCTGGATCTGTTCGCCGCGCGGGCGCGCGCCTTCGGCTGGCATGCCATCGAGATCGACGGCCACGACCTGGGCGCCATCGACGGGGCGTTTGCCGAGGCGACCGGGATCGAGGATCGGCCGACCGTCGTGCTGGCGCGCACCGAGAAGGGGCATGGGGTGGCCGCGGTCGCCAACAAGAATGGATTCCACGGCAAGCCCCTCGCGGACCCCGACGCCGCCATCGCCGAGCTGGGCGGCATCCGCAACCTGAGCGTGGCCGTCGCCCGGCCCAGCGGACCGGCCGACCCGCACCAATTCGCGGCTAGCGGCGACCTGCAGCTGCCCGCCTACGAGGTCGGCAGCAAGGAGGCGACCCGCAAGGCGTACGGGGACGCCCTCGTGGCGCTCGGAGCGGTGCGCGGAGATGTCGTCGCCCTGGATGGCGAGGTGGGCAACTCGACCTACTCCGAGGAGTTTGCGGCGGCGTACCCGGAGCGCTTCATCCAGTGCTATATCGCCGAGCAGCAGATGGTGGCCATCGCCGTCGGACTCCAGGTGCGCGGCTGGCGACCCTTCGCCGCGACCTTCGCCGCGTTCCTGGCACGCGCCTACGACTTCGTGCGGATGGCAGCCGTCAGTCAGGCCGATATCGTGCTGGTCGGCTCGCATGCCGGAGTCAGCATCGGCGAGGACGGTCCCTCGCAGATGGCGCTCGAGGACATTGCCTCGTTGCGCGCCGTGTTCGGGAGCACGGTCCTGTATCCATCGGATCCCAACCAGACCGCCGCGCTGCTGGCAGAGATCGTCGATCGCAAGGGGATCGTCTTCCTGCGCACCACGCGCGAGAAGCTGCCGGTCATCTATCCCGCCGGCGAGGCGTTCGAGATCGGGGGCAGCCGGGTCGTGCGCCGGACCGATGCCGACCGGGTCACCCTGATCGGGGCAGGGATCACGCTGCACGAGGCCATCTCGGCGGCAGCGCTCCTTGCCGACGAGGGGATTGCCGCTCGGGTGATCGACTGCTATTCGGTGAAGCCGATCGACGAGACCACCCTGCGCACAGCTGCTGCGGAGACCGGCGGCATCGTCACCGTCGAGGACCACTGGCCGGAGGGCGGGCTCGGCGACGCCGTGCTCGAGGTCTTCGCCGCCGATTCCGTCCGTCCACGGATCGTCAAGCTGGCGGTTCGTCACATGCCCGGCTCGGCGACGCCGGCCGAGCAGCTCGCCATGGCCGGGATCGACGCCGCCCATATTGCAGACGCCGCCCGTGAACTCGTACAGGAGATCCGATGATGAACGCGCTGCAACGGCTGCACGCCGAGCAGGACCAGAGCCCATGGATCGACTTCATCGACCGCCAGCTGATCGACAGCGGGAAGCTGGCCGAATGGGTGGGGATGGGGATCCGCGGCCTCACCAGCAACCCGACCATCTTCGCCAAGGCCGTCGCCAGCGGTCAGTACGACGAGCTGATTCGCCGCGAGATCGCCGCCGGCCACGACGCGCGCGAGATCTTCGAGGAGATCGAGATCGCCGACTGCGGCGACGCGGCCGACATCCTGCGGCCCGTCTACGAGGAGTCCGACGGCGCCGATGGCTTCGTCTCGATCGAGGTCGAGCCCGACCTGGCCGAGGATTCGGACGCAACGCTGGAACGGGCGCGGCACCTGTGGGGCCGCATGGCGCGCCCCAACGTCTTCATCAAGATTCCAGCCACGCCGGCGGGCCTGCCGGCCATCGAGTCGGCGATCGCCGAGGGGATCAACGTCAACATCACGCTGATGTTCAGCGTGGACGTCTACCGGGACGTGGCGCGCGCCTACATCACGGGGCTCCAGCGTCGGCGCGATGCGGGAGGCGAGATCGCAAGAGTGGCCTCGGTGGCCTCGTTCTTCGTGAGCCGTGTGGACACCAAGGTCGACAAGGCGCTCGACGCGATCGGCACGCAGGCCGCCATCGAGGCGCGCGGCCAGGCGGCCATCGCCAATGCGAAGCTCGCCTATCACGCCTACAAGGAGATCTTCGAGGGGGGAGCGTTCGACGACCTGGCGGCTGCGGGGGCCCGAGAGCAGCGCTGCCTGTGGGCGAGCACCTCGACCAAGAACCCCACCTATCGCGACGTCATGTATGCCGATGAGCTGATCGGTCCCAAGACGGTCGACACGCTCCCGACCGAGACGATCGAGGCGTTCCTCGACCACGGGGTCGTGAGCCGCACGCTGGACGTGGGGCTGGATGAGGCGCTCGCCGCGATTCGCGCGGTGGAGTCGCTCGGGATCCGGATGGAGACCGTCACCGACGAGCTGATCGTGGAGGGGGTGGCTTCCTTCACGAAGTCATTCGAGGACCTGATGGGCGTCATCGACGCGCAGCGCAAGGCGCTCGCTCCCGCGTGAGCGCGGCTCCAGGCTCCGCCCCGCTGGCGTCCGCGGTGGCTTCACGCCTCTCCCGCTGGGCGGATGAGCGGGTCGCCGAGCGTCTGTGGTCGCGCGACGGAAGCCTGTGGGCGGCATCCGGCAAGTCGCCGGCCGAGGTCGCCTCGTGGCTCGGCTGGCTGGATCTTCCGGTGGCGATGCAGGAGCGAATCGGGGAGTTCGAGCGGATCGCCCGCGAGGTTCGGGACGACGGGTACACC
>DATCQR010000227.1:0-5456 GCA_036569405.1 Candidatus Limnocylindria bacterium | reverse complement strand
TCTCCAGGATGGCCGCCCGATCGGCGTCGAGGCCGAGCAGGCGGCCATCCGGGGACGAGGCCTCCAAGAGCCGCTCGGCGTGCCCACCGCCGCCGACCGTGCAGTCTGCGATGGAGCTGCCGGGACCCACCGCCAGCGAGGCAAGAACCTCGTCGACGAGGACCGGCAGGTGCCCTTCTCCCATTCGCGGTCGCACCTTTCGTGTCGGACGGCGGGCCGATCGGCCCGGAGACGCATGAATGGAGGGTTCGCGGCGTGCGTCATTCGTCGCGTCCTCAGATCCCGAGATCGGCCAGGTGTTCGGCGAGCGCCTCGGGCTCGTCTTCGATCTTCGAGCGATACGGCAGCCAGGCCGCCGGTGCCCAGATCTCGAGCCGGTTGAGCGCCCCCACCACGACCACTTCTCCGTCGGAAAGGCCGGCGTACTCGCGCAGGTACCCCGGCACCAGGATTCGACCCTGCTTGTCGAGCTCGACCTCCACCGCACCCGACGACATGAAGCGCGCGAACTCCCGAGCGCGCGGATTGGTCAGCGGCAGCGCCGAGATCTTCCCGGCGAGCTCATCCCACGCGTCGGCTGGAAAGAGGCCCAGGCAGTTGTCGAGCCAGCGAGCGAGGGTGGCCCCCTGTGCCAGGCGCTGCCGAAAGCGCACGGGGACGGCGACGCGACTGCGGTCGTCGAGCGTGTGCCGGAATTCACCTGTCAGGAACGAGGACTGCATGCGAGCCTGCTACCACTACTCCCCATTGGTCCCCATTTTGGGCCACCGGGCGCCATTGTACAGGGCAGCAGTACGCCGTCAAGGGATTTCTGCCATGAATTGCACCGGACGATGGTCCTGGGAGACGGTCCGGTTCTAGATGTCCTCTTGCTTGAGGACGATGTAGCGCTTCTCCCCGTCGGCGCCCTGGTACACGGCGCGAATGAGGAACGCGCCCGACCGGTCGCGGATGTAGGAGAGGCCGGTGAAGAAGCCCTCGCTGGTCCGCCAGTGGAGGAGGCCGTTCCCCGCCACGATGCGGTCCACCGGAGCCTTGGAGAATCGGCTGTAGTGGGCGACCTGTGAGCTCACGATCTTGCCGGCGTCATCGACCTCGAAGAGCGTGTTCTCTCCCTCCAGCACGGTGACCTCGTATCCCTGGAACGTGTCGCCGGGCAAGGGGGTCGGATCGGGCTTGGGGGTCTCCGGGAATGGTGTCGGCTCCGGAGTCGGCGAGGGCTCCTGCGTTGGTGTCGGCACGATGGTGACGCTCGGCTGGCTGCTCACCGATGGCTGAGGGGTCGGGGTCGGTCGCACGGCCACTCCCTGGCCGTTGAAGTAGAAGAAGGCCCCGCCGGCCCCGACTACTGCCAGCAGGAGCACCAGTCCGAGCAGCAGGAAGACGGGTCGCCGGCCGCTCCCGTCTGGCTCCGGTGGCGGAGGAGGCGCCGTGTCGGGGGGCGCCGGCGGACGGACGGGGGGCAGCGGGCGACGCAGCGCCTCCAGCTCCTCGGTCGGGATCACCAGTACGCCGCGCAGGTAGCGGGGGCAATTCCCATAGCCGCGCCCCAGGCAGACGCGTTCCTGTTGCTCGGCCGAGAGCTCGACCGGGTCACCGAACGCGTAGCAGCGGTGCTCGCGGGTGAACCCATCGTGATATTCGGTCTGGGAGCTGGCCAGGCCCAGGAACGGGCAGATGTTGGCGGGCCGCTTGGCAAGCTCCTCGAAGAGAGCCCGCCGGCTCTGCTCACGCTCGGCCGCCTCACGGCTCTCCCGGCTTCTATCTCGACGACCGAACAATGCCTTGGCGACCTCGTCTCGTTCAGCGCTGCGCGACCCAACCCCCGATCGAGTGTAGCGCGGCCGAAACGCCCAGCGCGTTGCAGGAGGGGTCTGGATGGTACCAACGCCCCATTGAGCTCCACGGTGCAGGGAACATAGGCTGCGGGACGGCCGGTTCAACGCCACCCCGGCCAACGAGGGGAAGGTCGAAGCATGGCGGTCGAAAAGCTCGATTCCGGCACGCGGATCCCGATCCCCCGGCAGGGACGCATCCGTCGTTGCCGCGTGCGCCACGTTTCGATCCTGCCTGCCGGCGATGGGCCGCGCGTCCAGGTCGACTGCCTGCTCGGCGGTCTGGAGCATCCACTCCCGCTGGGTTCCATGGACGAGGCGCGATCCATCTGCCAGGCCTGCACGGCGACGACGATCTGGCGGGCAGACGAGGACTAGGCCGATGGGTCGGCCGCACTGGGCCAGGCCCTCGGCCGGCTTCGCAACATCCTCGCGCCTGGCCCAGCCCGTCCACCCTCACCCCAATCAGGGCTGCGCTCTCTGCATCCGTTATGTCCCTGGAGAGCGGCCTGTAAGCCGAGTTCTGTGCCGGCGCCCTGCGGCGCCGCGACGGCCATCCATCTGAGCGACCTACCCGAGGGCTGAGCGAGCAGCCTGCTGCGGCGCGAACGCCGCCTTGCGCCCTCCTATTCGGTCTTGCTCCGGCTCGAGCTTGCCGCGTTTCACTCCCGCTTGCGCGGGCATCGTCACTGTGGCGCTGGTCCTCGCCTCACGGCGGACGGGCGTTACCCGCGAACCTGCTCTATGGAGCTCGGACTTTCCTCGAGCGCCGCCTTTCGACGATCGCGCCCGCGGCCGTCCGGCCGCCTCCAGGGACGAGCATTCTATCGCCGCTCGTCGATTGCCACGTTCGAGAGATGATCGGCATCCTTGTTGAGCTCACGCGGGACGTGGCCGACCGTGTAGCCCTTGAGTTGGCCGAGCATCGCCATCACGCGCGCATGGATCGGCTTGAGGTCGGGGTGCTTGACCCGGTAGCGGCCGGTGATCTGCCGCGCCACCAGCTCCGAGTCCATCCGCAGGTCGACATGATCGGCGCCCATCAGGAGCGCCTCACGCAGCGCATCCTCGACCGCAGTCCACTCGGCATAGTTGTTGGTGCGTACCCCCAGGAAGCGCGCCATCTCGGCAAGGACCTTGCCCGTCTCGGCATCGCGCAGGATCGCACCCAGACCGGCCGGACCGGGATTGCCACGGGCAGCGCCATCGGTGTAGATCAGGACTCGTCGAGGGGAGGCCCCGTCACTCACTGACGCCGCGTCTCGATCTGGCGGGTGACCTCCATGATCGCGCGGGTGATGTTGATGCCCCGGGGGCACGCCTCGACACAGTTGAAGATCGTCCGGCAGCGCCACACCCCGTCGGCGTCGGCCATGATCTCCAGCCGCTCCTCGGTCGCATGGTCGCGGCTGTCGAAGATGAACCGATGGGCGTTGACGATCGCCGCCGGACCAACGTAGTCGGGGTTGGCCCAGAAGGATGGACACGCGGTCGTGCAGGCGCCGCACAGGATGCACTTGCTCGTGTCCTCGAACTGCTCCCGCTCTTCGGGCGACTGGCGCCGTTCCTTGCCATCCTCCGGCACCTCGTCGTTGACGAGATACGGCATCACCGAGCGGTACTTCTCCCAGAACCCGTCGAGGTCGATCAGCAGGTCCTTGACGACCCGCGAGCCCGGCACCGGCTCGACGCTGATCTCGCGCCCCCCGTCCTTGACGAGGTATTCACATGCCAGCCGATTCCGGCCGTTGATCAGCATCGCGTCGGAGCCGCAGACGCCATGCGCGCACGAGCGCCGGAAGGTGAGCGTCCCGTCCTGGTACCACTTCACCTGGTGCAGCAGGTCGAGCACCCGGTCCGAGGGCTCGGCCGGCACGGCGTACTCCTCCCAGTGCGGGAGGTCATCGCGCTCGGGGTCGAAGCGAAGGATCCGCAGCTGGACGTCCATCGGTCAGTAGGTTCGCGGCTTCGGTTGGAAGCGGGTGATCGTGGCCGGCCGGTAGGCGAGCCGCGGTGGCGCTCCGTCGGACCAGCGGAAGGCGAAGGTGTGCTTCAGCCAGTCGACATCGTCTCGATCGGGGTAGTCCTCGCGCGCGTGCGCGCCTCGACTCTCGGTGCGGGCGACGGCCGACGCCACGGTCGCCTCCGCGCAGTCGAGCAGGAAGAGGAGCTCGAGGGCTTCGCCCAGGTCCGTGTTGTACCGCTTCCCCTTGTCCTCGACCACGAGCTGCCGCGCACGGCTGCGGAGATCGTCTACCTCGCCCCACGCCTGCATCAGCAGGGTCGCGGATCGATACACGCCGCACTTCGCGAACATCGTCTCCTGCAGCTCCTCGCGAATCGCCGCCGGGCGCTCACCATCAGTGCGGGCCAGGAGCTCCTCGAGCCCAGCCGTGACCGATGCCTCGGCGGCGGGATCGGGCTCTGGCAGCGGCGCCCGGCGCACCTCCTCGGCCATGGCGATCCCCGCCCGGCGCCCGAACACGAGGATGTCGAGCAGCGAGTTGGTCCCAAGCCGGTTCGCGCCGTGCACGCTCACGCAGGCGCACTCCCCCGCTGCAAAGAAGCCGGGCACCACGCGGCCCGTCTCGTCGCCCAGGACCCGCCCATCGATGTCGGTGGGGATCCCGCCCATGGCGTAGTGCGCCGTCGGCTGGATCGGCACCAGCTCAGTCAGCGGGTCGATGCCGAAGTACGTTCGGATGAACCCGCTCATGTCCGGCAGCTTCTCGTTCAGCACCTTGGCGCCGAGGTGGCGGACGTCGAGGTGGACGAAGTCCTTGCCATCGACCCCGCGCCCGGCGGCGATCTCCTGGTAGATGCTGCGGCTCACCACGTCACGGCTGGCCAGGTCCTTCATGGTGGGAGCGTAGCGCTCCATGAAGCGCTCCCCCTTGCCGTTGACCAGGAAGCCACCTTCGCCACGCATCGCCTCGGAGAGCAGGAAGCCGAGCTTGTACATCCCGGTCGGGTGGAACTGGTAGAACTCCATGTCCTCGACCGGCAGGCCGCGCCGGTAGGCGATCGCAACCCCGTCCCCGGTCAGCGTGTGCGCGTTGCTCGTCACCTTGAACATCTTGCCGAAGCCGCCGGTCGCGAAGAGCACCGCCTTCGCCCGGAACGAGTGGACCTCGCCGCTCGAGAGCTGGAGGGCGATGACCCCGTTGACCGGTCCGTCCGCCCCGGCCGGCATGGCCAGGTCGAGCACCTGGTACTCGTCATAGAAGAGGACGTCGTGCCGGATGCACTGCTCGTAGAGGGTCTGCAGGATGTGGTGCCCGGTGCGGTCGGCGGCATAGCACGCTCGGCGCACGGGTCCCTCTCCGTAGTTGCGGGTGTGGCCGCCAAACCGGCGCTGGTCGATCAGTCCCTCAGGGGTGCGGTTGAACGGCAGGCCCAGGTGCTCCAGGTTGATGACCGTCTCGACCGCGTCGTGGCACATCACCTCGGCGGCGTCCTGGTCGACCAGGTAGTCGCCTCCCTTGACCGTGTCGAACCAGTGCCACTCCCAGTTGTCCTCCTCGGTGTTGCCGAGCGCGGCGCACACGCCCCCCTGCGCGGCCCCGGTGTGCGAGCGGGAGGGATACAGCTTGCTGATGACGCCGATGCGGGCCTCCGGCC
>DATCQR010000226.1:0-2801 GCA_036569405.1 Candidatus Limnocylindria bacterium | reverse complement strand
GTACAGGACCAGGCCGATCCCGACCGCGGCAGCGGCGAGCCCGGGAGAGCGCTGTGGCAGGGGCAGGAAGCCCACCGACCACAGCTCCCAGATCCGATATGCGAGCGCCCCCGCCGCCACCAGCCCAAGCGCCAGGTAGACCCACGGACCGTCGAGGACGAAGCCCCAGCGGCCGCGCATGTAGCCGATGTCGAGCAGCACCAGCGTCGCCAGCGCGGCCCCATAGACCACGATCCCCGGGCCTTCGAGGCCGATCCCGGCGCTGGAGGGGATCGGGACGCCCTCGATGCTCTCGCCGCCGGCCTGCCACCAGGTCAGGAACCCGGCGGCCACCATCAGGAGGCTGCCGAGCAGGATCGGGACGCGGTAGCGGCCGCCTGGGCCTGCGTCGGGCATCGCGGGCTACGCGGGCGGGGCGGCGCCGTAGACCGATGGGCGCAGGACCCCGATGTAGGGGAGGTTGCGGTACCGCTCGCCGTAGTCCAGGCCATAGCCGATCACGAAGCGATCGGCGATCGTGAAGCCGCGGTAGTCGATCTCGATCGGTGCCAGGCGGCGCGCGGGCTTGTCGAGCAGGCAGCAGATGCGGATGGATGCCGGACCCTTGTCGTGCAGGTAGCGCAGCAGGTAGTTCAGGGTCAGGCCGGTGTCGATGATGTCCTCGACCACGATCACCTCGCGGCCCTCGATCGAGGTCGAGAGGTCCTTCAGGATGCGCACCTGGCCGCTCGACTCGGTGGAGGCGCCGTAGCTGCTCACCTCCATGAGGTCGATCGAGAGCGGGATCGGCATGGCGCGGACGAGGTCTGCCAGAAAGATGATCGAGCCCTTCAGGACGCTCACCAGGACGGGGTCGCGGCTCTCGTAGTCCGCCGCCAGCTGCGCCCCGAGCTCTGCCACCCGAGCCTGGACCTCCTCGCCGCTCAGCAGGATCTCCTCGACGTCGGCGTGCATCATCGGGCGTTCAGCGGGCCGTTGCCGTTCATGGCGGCCACATCCGCCATGAAGTCAAGCCGACCGTACTTGACCATCAGCGCACGGAAGTCGCGAGCGTAGAACAGCTTCACGCGGACCTCGGGGTAGAGCTGGCGCAGCCAGCGCAGCTTGCGGTTCTTCTTGCGCACGAGGGTCTGCTTGAGAGTCGTCAGCTCGAGGTAGATGTCGATCTCAGGCAGGTAGAAGTCCGGCGCGAAGGACTCGACGACCACGCCGTCGGCGTTCCATGAGATGGGGAAGAGGTCGGGTTCGTATCGCCATGCGACACCGTAGAAGTCGAGGATCCTGGCCAATTCCGCTTCGCTCTGGTGAGCGAAGCGCGGCGAGCCTTCGGTCAGCGTCGCCGCCACTGGTCCCCGATCGTACCGGCCCGCCGGGCCCCTGGCGTCATCGAGGGCGAGTATAGCCCGGCGACTTATCCACAGAACGGCTTCGACTGCGGTGGTTGGTGGATAACTCCGGTTGTCCGGCATGGCGCGGGCTGGTACGGTAGAAGTCCTGCTTCCCCGGCGGCCGAGTACGGTAACCGGGCATGCGCGGGGCCGATGCGAAAGCCGGCCGACCAACCGCTCGTGACCGGGAAGACCGAAACGCCACCGGAGAGGCATTTTCCTTTGCCGAGCACTGATCGCGGCGAGGCAGCCCAGGCGCGCAGCGCCCTCGCGGACCTGCTCGCCGATGTGCCGGCCATCGCCGACATCCTGCCGCAAGGCTTCATGGATGCCGCTGAGCGGTTCGTGGACTTGCTGCTCGCGGCCAACCGCCGAGTCAACCTGACCCGGGTCGTGGCACCCGCGGAGGTTGCGCGCCTGCACCTGCTCGACTCCCTCGCTGCCCTGCCCGAGATCGACCGGATGGGGCCGGCCGAGGCGATTGACCTCGGCTCGGGCGGCGGGCTCCCGGGGCTGCCGCTGGCCATGGCGAGGCCGGCGATGCGCTGGACGCTGGTCGACTCGGTCGGCAAGAAGGCAACCATCCTGGAGGAGTTCGTCGCGGCACTCCGCCTGCACAACGTCACGGTCATCGCGGACCGCGCGGAGACGGTCGGCCGATCCGCCGGGCAACGGGAGCGCTACGACCTCGTCACCGCCCGGGCCTGCGCCGCCCTGCCGGTGCTGACCGAGCTGGCCATGCCACTGCTGGTCGTTGGGGGCTCGCTGCTGGCGTGGAAGGGCCCGCTTTCCGAGGCGGACGAGGAGGTGCGGCGCGGCCAGGCGGCCGCTGCGCAGCTTGGAGCTGGCGCGCTCCGGATCGTAGATCCAGGGGTGGCCGCACTCGGCGGACATCGGCTCGTGGTCGTGCCGAAGGAGCGTGCCACGGAGGCTCGCTTCCCCCGCCGACCGGGGCAGCCTGGCCGCCGGCCGCTTGGTTGACCCTCGGTATACTCCGAGCCCCATGCGCCTCGCTGTCCTGTCGGACATCCACGCCAATCTTGCCGCCCTCGACGCCGTGTGCGACGAGCTCGGCTCGTTCGATGAGCTCTGGGTGCTCGGCGACATCGTGGGCTACGGGCCGCAGCCAAACGAGGTGATCCGCCGCCTGCAGGAGCTCGGGGCGCGCGCAGTCACGGGCAACCACGATGGCGCCGCGATCGGCACGGTCGACGCTTCGTGGTTCAACCCCGACGCCCAAGCTGCAATCGAATGGACAACGCAGGTGCTCGATGAGAACGCGCGTGCCTACCTGGGCTCGCTGCCGGAGGTGCGTCGCGACGGCGACCTGACGGCAGTGCATGGATCGCCACGCGAGCCGATCTGGGAGTACATCACCGACGCGGCCATCGCCACGGCCAACCTCGCCGCGTT
>DATCQR010000225.1:0-7285 GCA_036569405.1 Candidatus Limnocylindria bacterium | reverse complement strand
CCGCCCGTTCCGGCCCAGCACGCCGGAGGCATGCGCGTCGTCGACGTAGACGATCGCATCGGCCTCCTCGGCGGCGTCGACGATCTCGGGCAGTCGCGCGATGTCGCCGTCCATGCTGAAGACGCCATCGGTGATGACGAGAACGGTCCGGTCCGCGCCTCCCGGCGCCGCGCGGACCTCGGTCAGCACCGCCCTCAGCGCGTCGATGTCGGCGTGGGCAAAGACCTTGCGCTCGGCCTTGGTGAGCCGGATGCCGTCGATGATGCTGGCGTGGTTCAGCGCGTCGGAGACGATGACCGCACCCTCCGGCGCCACGATCGGGATCACGCCGGTATTGGCTGTGAAGCCCGACTGGAAGGTCAGCACGGCGGGCACCTGCTTGAACTCGGCCAGGCGGCGCTCCAGCTCCTCGTGGAGGCTCATCGTGCCCGCGATGGTGCGGACGGCTCCCGACCCCGCCCCAAAGCGTCGGACCGCCTCGATCGCAGCCTCCCGCAGGCGGGGGTGCGTGTTCAGGCCGAGGTAGTTGTTGCTCGACAGCGTGATCACCTCGCGCCCGTCGATCACGCAGCGGCTGCGCTGCTCGCTCTGCACGACCCGCAGGCGCCGGTACAGGCCCTTGGCCTTCAGGTCCTCGACCTCTGCGTCGAGGAACGCAAGCGGGTTGCGGGAGCGCGCGCTGACGGTATCGGTCATGGCAGGAGCACCACCTTTCCGGCGTGTCGGGAAGCGATCAGGTCGAAGGCCTGCTCCCAGTCGGCGAGGTCGAAGCGATGGGTGATGATCGGCGTGACGTCCAGCGCACCGGAGCGCAGCAGCGCCTGGGTCCGCTCCCACGTGTCGTAGATGCGGCGGCCGTAGATGCCGTAGATGCGCAGCCCCTTCTGGATCACAAAGTCGGACAGGTCGACGCGAACAGGCTCGGGGAAGATGCCGAGCAGGCTGATTCGCCCGCCACGGGTGATCGCCGCCAGGGCCTGGTCGAGCGCAGGCTGCGCCCCGCTCATCTCGAGCACCACCTCGACCCCATCGCCGTCGGTGGCGGCGCGGATGCGGTCAACGGTGCCCGGGTCGCCCGCGTCGAGCGCCAGGTCGGCGCCCATGCCGCGTGCCAGCTCGAGCCGGTACTCCTCCGTGTCGGTGGCGACCACCAAGGCTGCCCCAGCGGCTTTGGCGATCCCGACCGCGCAGAGGCCGATCGGTCCGCAGCCGGTGACCAGCACCGTCCGTCCCTCGATCGGCTCGACGAAGGCGGCGTGCACGGCGTTGCCCATCGGCTCCTGGAGAGCCACCACCGCAGGGTCGAGACCGTTCGACTCGATCGCGTTCGCCTCGGGAATCACCACGAACTCTGCGAATCCGCCGTCCACGTGCGCGCCGATCACCTTGAGGTTGCGGCACAGGTGCCGATCGCCGCGACGGCACTGCGCGCAGGTGCCGTCCACGATGTGGCTCTCGACCCCGACCAGGTCCCCCTCAGCGACCCGGGTCACGCCCGCTCCCATCGCCACCACGCGGCCGGCAAGCTCGTGCCCCAGGATGGTCGGCGGCTTGACGATCTCGCTGGCCCAGGGATCCCAGCGGAAGAGGTGCAGGTCAGTGCCGCAGATCGAGGCCGCCTCCATCTTCAGCAGCACCTCGCCGGGCCCTGGCACCGGGATGGGCCGCTGGACCAGCTCCAGGCCAGGCTCGGGTCGCGTCTTGGCGAGCGCACGCATCGTGCGCGGCGGCGCTGCGGCGGTGGTCACGGAGCCAGTATAGGGAGCGCCCCGCGCCTCAATCCTCGCTGAAGTAGGCCCGCGAACCCGGCCGTAGCAGCATGAAGACGAGCACAACGCTGATGAGCAGCCCGATCGGGATGAAGAGCGCCTGCCAGCCCGCGACCGCCTCCGGCGGAAAGTCGAGCAGGATCGGCGGCAGGCCGGCCAGCATCGGGGCGGCGAGGATGGCGATCCCGATCGCGAAACGATGCCCGATCCGCTTGCGCTGCATCGCCACCGTGATTCCGAACAGGAGCGCGGCCAGCTCCAGCATCATGAAGAGGCCGAGCAGGCTGAAGGGCGCCCGCTCGCTGAAGTCGACGAACTCGATGATGCGAGGCAGCAGGATGCCGGTGCCCGCCAGGAGCACGAAGGCCCAGATGAACCAGAGCCGGACGCCGATGGGCATCGGCGGAGGCGAGCCGGGCTCCTGATCGGGTTCGGACGTGTCGGACATCCCATCGATCCTAGCAGCGGTGGAGGTGCGGCTCGCATACCATTCCAGTGCCTGGCCGCCGGCCACGCGCCGATGAGTCCGCAGGCGAGGCCACCGTGAGCGTCGCACAACCGATCCGTCTCCAATCCGCTTCCTGGCCGATGCGCCTCGCTTCGGTGGCCGCCGCCCTGATGCTGGCCTCCTGCTCGCTGCAGACCTCGCCCGGCCCAAGCGCGAGATCGTCCACGGGCACCTCCGCGGGCCCTTCGCCGACGGAATCAATAAGACCGAGCGCGACCCCACAGCCGAGCCCGAGCGACAGCGGGCGGCTGACCCTGCCGGCGCCGACCGGAACCGATCCGAACCCGATCACCGCTACGATCGGGGTGGAGGTCGCGGCCGCAGCTTCGGGGCAGCTGGTCATCACGGTCACCAACCTCGGCAAGGAGATGGTGCAGGAGCTGGTCCTGCGCTGGCCGACCGCGGTTCGCGACACGATCTTCCTGGCACCGTTCGAGCCATCGGCGCAGCGCATCCGCGAGGGCGGCGACCCCCTCGTGCAGGATTGGACGAAATGGGTGGACGGGCCGGGCGAGCGCGGCGAGCCGGCGGGCACGACCTCGGTGGGCTGGGGACCGCTCCTGGTCGGAGGCACCCTCACCATCCCGCTGCTGGCGACGCGGGTCACCCCCGGGCCGATCACCTTCGACCTCCAGATCCTGAGCGGCGAGAAGGTCTTGCAGATCGGTGGCGCACCGGCCTGGCTGCAGGTGACCGTGCCGTGACCCGCGCCATCCTGCCGGCATGGACCGATCTCGATCCCGCCCTGCATGCCCGGTTGGGAGAGGTCATCGACCCGGACCGCAAGGTGCTGGCCGCGCTCGAGCGGATCGTGCCGCTGGCCGGGAAGCGGATCGCGGACGTGGGGACGGGAATCGGTCACTACCCGATGCTGCTGGCGAAGCGCACTGGCCGAACATATGGCATCGAATCGGATCCTGTCCTGCTGGACGTTGCGCGCCAGCGGGCCAGCTCGGCGCATCAGCCCAACCTGCGCATCGTGGAGGGTGGGCTCGAGGCGCTGCCCCTGCGGGACGAGGCGGTCGACATCGTCCTTTGCGGGCTGATTGAGCCGAACGATGCCTCGCTGCCCGGCATCGCCGAGCTGCTGCGGGTGTTGCGCCCAGGGGGTCGCCTGGTCGTCATCGGCTACTACGGCCGCGACCAGGTCGCCGGTTTGCTCGAGCCCGAGGTGGTCGCGCACGCCCTCGACGCGACCCAGCGACGGACTGGCTGGTGGCTGCGCCACGGCTTCAAGATCAAGGTCGTCCACAGCCGCCTCGACATCTCGGACCCGGTCCTTGCCATGGAGCTCCTGCCACGCCTCTACGGAGACCGCGGACGGGCGTTCCTGATGGCCCCCCATCCCCCCTTCCTGACCTTGAAGCTCGGCCTGTTTCACCTTCTCAAGCGCTGATACTCGTTGCAGCCTCCCAAGGCGGCATCTATGCTTCGACCCGTCGAAGGCCAGGCTCTTCTCCCCCCGGAGCCTGGCCTTTGGCATTCCTGTCGCCGTGAAGCGGATGCGATAATGGCGACCCCCCGAGGCCCGAGAGGCGAGATGGCCACCACGACCCCCCGGATGAAGATCACCTACGCCACGCTGTCCGCGGACAACGAGGAGCTGCAGTCCGCCTTCGACGCCGCCGTGGAGCGTGTCCGCGGTGAGCTCGGCCGCTCGTACCCGATGCTCATCGGCGCGGAGCAGCGAAACGGAGCCGAGGAGTTCGAGGACCGCTCGCCGATCGACTCGAGCATCGTCGTCTCGCGCTTCCCGATAGGCACGCGGCAGGACGTGCGCGACGCCATCGCCGCGGCACGCGCAGCCTTCCCCGCCTGGCGAGACCTCGGCTGGCGGAAGCGCCTGGAGCTCATGCGTCGCGCCGCCGACCTGATCAGCGAGCGGCAGTTCGAATACGCCGCTCTCATGTCGTTCGAGGTCGGCAAGACCCGGCTCGAGGCGCTCGGCGACGTCGAGGAGACGGCCGACCTGCTGCGCTACTACAGCGACGGGATGGAGAAGGCGAACGGATTCGTGCAGCCGATGGGCTCGCTCTCCCCGGCCGAGCACACCCGCTCGATCCTGAAGCCGCACGGCGTCTGGGCGGTGATCAGCCCGTTCAACTTCCCGATGGCGCTGTGTGGAGGGCCCGCCGCGGGAGCCCTTATCGCGGGCAACACCGTCGTCATCAAGCCGAGCTCGGACGCACCGCTGATGGCCTACAAGTTCTGCGAGGCGCTGCGCGATGCCGGCGTCGAGCCAGGCGTCTTCAACCTGGTGACCGGCCCGGGTGAGACGGTCGGCGCTGAGCTGGAGGAGAACCCGGACCTCGACGGCATGGTCTTCACCGGCAGCTACGAGGTCGGCATGCGGCTCTACACCGGCTTCACCAAGGACTACCCGAGGCCGATCATCACCGAGATGGGGGGCAAGAACCCGTCGATCGTGACCGCCTCGGCCGACCTCGACGAGGCGGCGGAGGGCGTGATGCGCTCGGCATTCGGCTACGACGGCCAGAAGTGCAGCGCCAACAGCCGGGTCTACGTGGAACGCTCGGTGGCGCGGCCGTTCCTCAACCTGCTGGTCGAGAAGGTGAAGGAGATCCGGGTCGGCGATCCGACCCGGCGCGAGAGCTGGATGGGCCCCGTCATCAACGAGCGGGCGCTCGGCAAGTTCACGGCAGCCGTGGAGGAGGCCAAGGCCGATGGCGGCAAGATCGAGGTGGGTGGCGAGGTCCTGCGCGACGATGCAACCGAGCGCGGCTACTTCCCGATGCCAACCGTGGTCAGCGGCCTGCCGACCAGCCACCGCCTCTTCCGCGACGAGCTGTTCGTCCCGTTCATCGTGGTCGGCGAGGTCGACTCGCTGGACGAGGCGCTGAACCTCTCGAACGCGACCGCCTACGGGCTGACGGCTGGAATCTTCAGCCACGACGACGAGCAGATCCGCAGCTTCCTGGACACGATCCAGGCGGGCGTGGTGTACGTCAACCGTCGCGCCGGGGCGACGACTGGGGCCTGGCCGGGGATCCAGTCATTCGGCGGCTGGAAGGGCTCGGGCTCATCGGGCAAGAGCGGGCTGGGTCCCTACTACGTGCAGCAGTTCCTGCGCGAGCAGTCGCAGACCGTGATGGGCCAGGAGCCGCCCCCGGCATGACGACCGAGGAGCTCCCGCTGGAGCCGGTCGTCGATCCAAGTGGCTGGTTCAGCGTCCAGCTCCGGTACGCCTATCTCGTCGACGGGGGGCCGATCATGGTGGAGGACCGCGTCGTGCTGATCGACGGGGTCGACGAGGAGACGGCCCTGGGGCGTGCCATCGAGGTCGCCGAGGAATACGAGGACGAGTTCGAGACCGATACCGGCGACTCTGGCGTGATCCGCTTCGAGGGGATCGTGGCGCTCAAGGAGCTCGACGACCCGCCAGCCGCGGGCGCGGAGGTCTGGCACGAGTTCATGGGGGCGCCAGGGATCGAGCCCGAAGCCGATGAGGAACCGCTCCCGGACCTGCGTCCGGTCGAGATGGCATTTCCGCGCGCGCACGACGACTGATGCCCTTGCGGCGCATCGCCTATCGCGCGATCCGTCCGCTCCTCTTCCGGTTCGATTCTGAGGAGATCCACCGCTTCAGCCTGCGGGCGCTGCGCATGGCCGGCGCCAGCAGACCCGGGCGAGCGATGGCCGGCCTGGCGGGTGGCGCCTCGCTCGAGGGAGCCGAGGCCGAGGTCGCCGGGCTTCGCTTCCGCAGCCGCGTCGGCCTGGGCGCCGGCTTCGACAAGGACGCCGTCGCGTTGCGTGGCTGGGCCGCCCTCGGCCTCGGCTTCGCCGAGATCGGCACCGTCACGCCGCTCCCACAGCGCGGGAATCCCCGGCCGCGCCTCTTTCGGCTTCCCGCCGACGGGGCGCTCATCAACCGGATGGGCTTCAACAACGCCGGCGCGAAGGCGGTTGCCAGCAACCTGGCAGCGGCCCGTCGACGGTTGCCGCAGGACTTCGTGGTGGGGGTCAACATCGGGCGCAACGCGAAGACCACCGCCGACGACACGATTCGCGACTACCTCGCCGTCCAGCAACGGCTCGCACCCCATGCCGACTACTTTGCGGTCAATGTGTCCTCCCCCAACACGCCGGGCCTGCGCGACCTCCAGACCCCGAAGCACCTGCGGGCGCTGCTCGACGCGCTGGCGGACGCCGGCCAGCGGCTCGGCCCTGCGCGGCCGATCTTCGTCAAGCTCGCGCCGGACATGCTCCCCGGTGAGATGGAGGCGGTCCTGGAAGCCGTGCTCGCGACTCGCGCGAAGGGGCTGATCCTCGCCAACACGTCCCTCTCCAGGGATCGCCTGGCGGCACCCGGCGAGCTCGCTTCGGAGGCGGGCGGCCTCTCCGGCGCCCCGCTCCTGACGGGGACCCGGGGGCTCGTGCGCCGAGCCCGCAGCCTGGTCGGAGATCGGTTGGCGATCATCGCCTCGGGTGGCATCGGCTCCGGCCAGGACGCCGCAACGCTCATCGCCGCCGGTGCCGACCTGGTCCAGCTGTGGAGCGGGCTGGTCTACGCTGGGCCGGGACTGATCGGCGAGGCGACGAATGCGGTACGGCCCGCCTGAGGCGGGCTGATACGATACGGACCCATCTAGCCAGGGGCGCGGGCAGGACGCGCCGCTCCGGTCGGAGTTTTGGTACCGATGACCCTCGAGACCACTCCCTCGGCGGCTGCCCGCATGACGGCGCCGCACATCGTCACCGAGCTGCCGGGACCGCGTGCCCAGGCGCTCATCGCACGGGACCACGCCGTCGTCAGTCCCAGCCTGACGCGCGCGTATCCGCTGGTCGCCGAGACCGGCGACGGGTACGTCGTCACCGATGTCGACGGCAATCGCTTCCTCGACTTTGCGGCCGGCATCGCCGTCTGCTCGACCGGCCATCGGCACCCCAAGGTGGTCGAGGCGATCAAGGCCCAGGCGGATCGGCTCATCCACATCGCCGCGACCGACTTCTACGAGCCGCGCTACCTCGAGCTGACCGAGCACCTGGC
>DATCQR010000224.1:0-1999 GCA_036569405.1 Candidatus Limnocylindria bacterium | reverse complement strand
CGTGGTGCACGTCCCAGTCGAGGATCGCGATCCGCTGGGCCAGGCCGGCGGCGCGAAGCGCCATTGCCGCCACCGCCACGTTGTTCAACAGGCAGAAGCCCGCGGCGCGCTCGCGGCGAGCGTGGTGCCCCGGCGGACGGACCGCCGCGAAGGCCACCTCTGCCTCTCCCCTGACTGCGGCAAGAGCTGCCTGGAGCGTGGCTCCGGCCGCCAGTCGCGCGGCCACCATCGAGTCCGGACCGATGAACGTGTCGCCGTCGATCCAGCCGCCGCCCTGCTCGGCCGCGTCATCGAGCAGCGCGAGGTACGGGGCGGGATGGATCCGCTCCAGCGCGTCTGGGTCGGCGGATTCGACGCGCGGCCGCTCGAGGCTTGCTCCGCTCGACGCGGCCGCATCGGCGATGCCGGAGATGACGGCTTCCACGCGCTCCGGTCGCTCGGGGTGGCCCGGTGGATGGTGGCCGGCCATGGCGGGGTCGCTGAAGAGCAGCACACGCGCCGTGCCGGTCATCGGTCTAGCGCCGGATCAAGCGGATGACCAGGAGCGACCCTTCGAAGAGCAGGTACATCACGCTGCCGAGGATGATCGGCGAGATCGGGTCTCCGCCGGGGGTGATGACGATGGCGAAGACCGTGATCCCCACGACGGCCAGGCGCCGCTGGGCGGCCAGGCGCCGATAGCTCAGGATGCCGACCCGCGCGAGGCCAACCAGGACGATCGGGAACTCGAGGACGATCCCGAAGGCCAGCAGCATGGTGGTGACGAAGCCCACATAGCCATCGATCGTCAGCAGCGGCTGCAGACCCGGCCGGGCGAAGCCGAGCAGGAAGTTCAGCGCGTACGGGATGATCGCGTAGCCCACGATGATTCCCAGCGCGAACAGAAGGATCGCGGCCACCATCACCGGCCAGACGAAGCGGCGCTCTCGTTTGGTCAGCCCGGGCGTCACGAAGCGCCAGACGTGGAACAGGATCACCGGCATGGCCAGCGCAATGCCGATGAATCCGGCGATCTTGACCTGGACCCCAAAGGCATCCGCCGGACCGGTGAAGTAGATCGTGTCGTAGGCGCTCGGCAGGGGAGCCCGGAGCAGGTCGAGCACCGACCCGGAGAAGATGAAGCCGATGACGGCGGCGGCGAGGATGGCGATGACGACGATGATCAGTCGCCGGCGCAGCTCCTCGAGATGCTCGATGAGGCTCATCGTCGGGCCTTCGTCGATCACGGATGCCTCATGTGCAGGTCGTCGCCTCCCCCATCGCTCAGACCCGGGGGTGGGTCAGGCCTGTGGCTTGTCGTCCGTGGTCGCGGGCGGCGGCGGCGCGGGCTTGCTCGGCTCACCGCGAATGGAGCTCTCGAGGTCGTTCGACGCCTTGCGGAATTCCTTCACGCCGCGGCCGATGGCATTGCCGATGTCAGGCAGCTTGCCCGGGCCGAAGACGATCAGCACGACCACGAGCAGGATGATGAGCTCAGGCCAACCGATGGGTCCCATGTGCTTACCGATTCCTCATTGGCGGCGCGGCGCGCGCCGGTTGGCAGGGCGCTAGGCCGGCAGTGTAGCACCGGCCTCCTGCATTCGGCCGAGCCACGACTGGGCCGATGCGGCCGCCGCGGCGCGCCATCCGTCGCCCTGCGACGCCCCCGCGATGCCGCGCGAGATGCTGACCAGCCCGGGGGCCGCCGTGCCATGGCAATTCTCCAAGGCCGCGGCCAGGTCGCCGTCCTGGGCACCGACGCCGGGGACCAGGAAGCCGAGCGCCGGCACCAGGCGCCGCAGGCGCGCCAGCTCGGCTGGGGCGGTGGCCCCGACGACCAGCCCGACCCGTCCATCGGTCCATCTCCCGGCCGCCCACGTTGCAACGTGCTCGTGCAGCGGAGTGCCACCCACCGGCAGGTCCTGGAGCGTCCCCGCGCTCGGATTGGTGGTGCGCGCGACGAGGTAGACGAGTCGGTCGGGATAGGCGAGGAACGGCTCAACGCTGTCCTCCCCCAGGT
>DATCQR010000223.1:0-8698 GCA_036569405.1 Candidatus Limnocylindria bacterium | reverse complement strand
GCGCGCCCTTCGTCGGCAGGTCAAGGGCCCTGCGAGGAGATCGCGGACCTGCTTGCCTAGGAGCATGAAGTCCAGACTGATTCGCGCCGTGCAAAACGAGCTTTGGGGACTCGCGGTGATCGCCACGTTTGGCGCGGTCGGCGGCGGCGTCATGTTCCTGACATCCGATTGGCTCGGGCCCATCAAGCCCCGAGCTTTGGATAGGCCTCTCTATCGGGTCCGGCGCATTCGCCGCATGGGCTCTTAGGACTTGGGTTCTGGTGCGCTCGCCATAGCTCAGCTACCTGCAAACCCGATAGGTTGACCTCTGGCGGCCGCCAGGCCGAGGACATCAGAGGAGATCGCGGACCTGCTCAACTAGCCGCTAGTGCTGCCGCCCGCGTGCTGAGTATCGTCATAGGCACCGTTTTGCACGAACTCACGAGCCGCCGACTCTGGGAGAGGCATGTCTGGATGCACTTCCTCCGCGTGACGCATCGCTAGCTGCACTAGCTCCTCGTCATCCTCAGCGTGCAGGTGCGCGCAGTTCGGCGCTGCACATTCGACTCCCCGCATGGTCTGACCGCTCCCTTCTGCGACTACTGATCCCTAGGCCACCAGCCTACTCCTGCGGCTCAAACTGATGCACTACCGTGCAAACCCGCAAGGTTGACCTCAGCCTGGGTAGCCATCAAACGATGCTAGCGCCGCGCTCCAGGTCGAGCAGCCAGCGCTTGACCCAGGTATCGGCGCCCCAGCCACCGATTGAGCCGTCGGCGTGGATGACCCTATGGCATGGCACCACCGGCGAGAACGGGCAGCGGGCCATGGCGTTGCCGGCGGCGCGGGCCGCGCGAGGATGGCCAGCCATGCCGGCCAACTCCCCATAGGAGACTGTCTCGCCATAAGGGATCTGTCGAGCGGCGCTCCAGACGGCGGCGTCGAACGCGCCGGCGCCCCGCAGGTCGAGCGGAGTCGAGAAGGTCCGCAGTTCTCCCGCGAAGTACCGCTCCAGCTCCGTCAGGACAGGGGCCACCGCGTCCGGATCGAGGTTCACAGCGAGGGTATCCGGGGAGGGGTTCTCGCCCCGCGTCACCGAGACCAGGCCGCGGGCCGAGACGGCAACCCACAGCCGCCCAATCGGTGAGTCGAGAGGCGCATGGGAGACGGCGGAGCGATCCACCGGGGGGATGCTACCGGGGACCATCGGTCTATAGCCGGCACGCTCGAAAGCGCGTGCTATGCTCGAAGCAATGACCGGCAAGACCAAGGTTCCCTATCGCTGCTCCTTCTGCGGGAAGAGCCAGGAGCAGGTGCGCAAGCTCATCGCGGGCCAGGGCGTCTACATCTGCGACGAGTGCATCAACCTCTGCCAGGAGATCATCGAGGAGGAGATGCTCGAGGCGCCTCGCGCCAAGACCTCCCCCGCCGCCCTCCCGTCCCCGCGCCGGATCAAGGAAAAGCTGGACAGCTACGTCATCAGCCAGGACCAGGCCAAGAAGGTCCTCTCCGTCGCGGTCTACAACCACTACAAGCGGGTCAACGCGGGCTCCTCGGTCGACGAGGTCGAGCTCGGCAAGAGCAACGTCCTGCTCGTCGGCCCCACCGGCAGCGGGAAGACCCTCCTGGCCCAGACGCTGGCCAAGGTCCTGGACGTGCCCTTCTGCATTGCCGATGCCACCAGCCTGACGGAGGCCGGCTACGTCGGCGAGGATGTTGAGAACATCCTGCTGCGCCTGATCCAGGCCGCCGACTTCGACGTGCAGCGGGCGCAGCGCGGGATCATCTACATCGACGAGATCGACAAGATCGCCCGCAAGACCGACAACCCCTCCATCACCCGCGACGTCTCGGGCGAGGGCGTGCAGCAGGCGCTCCTCAAGATCCTGGAAGGAACGGTCGCCAACGTCCCGCCGCAGGGCGGCCGCAAGCACCCGCACCAGGACTTCATCCAGATCGACACCACCAATGTCCTGTTCATCTGTGGTGGCGCGTTCGAGGGCCTCGAGAAGATCGTCGAGGAGCGGGTCGGCAAGCGGGGGATCGGCTTCGGCTCGCAGGCGCAGCGCTCGAAGGAAGAGCGGCGCCGGCTGATGGACCAGCTGATGCCCGAGGACCTGCTCAAGTACGGGCTCATCCCGGAGTTCGTCGGTCGCCTCCCAGTCGTGGTCGGTCTGACCGCCCTGGCCAAGGAGGACCTGATCAAGGTCCTGACCGAGCCGAAGAATGCCGTCACCCGCCAGTTCGCCAAGTTCCTGTCGCTCGACCGCGTGGAGCTTGTCTTCACCGATGAGGCACTCGAGGCCACCGCGCGCCTGGCGATCGATCGCAAGACCGGGGCGCGAGCCCTGCGGACGATCGTCGAGGAGGCGCTGCTCGAGGTCATGTACGACATCCCCGAGCGGACCGACGTGAAGAAGGTGGTGATCACCGGCGAGACGATCGAGCACGGCCAACCGCCGATGCTGGTCACTGAGACCGATGACGCCGAGCCTCGCCGGCGGACCCCCCGCCCGCGGCCAGCGGAGCGCGCCGAAGAGTCCGCATAGGGACCTCCCCGTACCTTCGGCGGGCACCGATGGTGCCGAGGTCCCATTGCCCGAAGTGCCCGCTCGCCGGATTGTGGTGCCACTCGTCACCGCACCACACCCAGAGGCACTGCACATGAACCGACCCAGCGTCCTGCTCGCCCTGGATGGGTGGAGCTCCTCCTACGAGGACGCGATGACCGACGCCGGATTCGAGGCGGTCGCCGCCGATCGCGAGGAGGCCCTTGCCTGGCTCTCCGGCGACGGCCAGATCGATCTCGCCGTCATCGACTGCGACCGTGGTCAGCCAGGCGACGAGGAGCTGTTCGCCTTCCTGCACTCGACGCAGCGCGTTCCCACCATCGTGCTCTTCACCAACGACATCCCCGAATGGGCGGTCGACGCGAACCCGGGCGCAACCCGCGACGAATACGCTCGCAAGCCGATTCCGCCGGAGGCGCTCGTCTATCGGCTCCAGGCGATGCTGATCCACAGCGGGCGCGAGGTGCCCGGCGCCTTGCCCACCACCACCCCCGATGGTGCGGAAGTCGAGACGATCGGTGAGGGAACCGTCGTGAGCCTCTTCGCCCCCAAGGGCGGCGTCGGCAAGACGATGATCGCCGTCAACCTCGCTGTCGCGATCCGGCAGCAGACCGGCGACAGCGTCTGTCTGATGGACGCCGACGTCGGCGTTGGCAACGTGACCGCCGTCCTCAACGCGCCGTACCACGGTGGACTGGCGCACCTGGCCGACTCGCCCCCCGAGGAGTGGACCAACGATGCCTTCGAGCAGACCGTCACGACCCACGAGGCCAGCGGCGTCCGGGTCCTGACCTGGGGAACCGAGCCGAGTGAGTCCGAGCGGATCAGCACCGACCTGCTGGTCGCCGCCGTGCGCTGGGCGCGAACCCACCACAGCTGGGTGATCATCGACTGCCATCCCAGCTATGACGACCGCACCATGGCCATGCTGGCCGCGTCGCGCGAGATCTTCCTGGTGGTCACCCCCGAGGTTGGCCCGTTGCGCAACGCCTCGCAGTTCCTGGGCCTTGCCCGCGAGGTCGGGCTCGGGGACATGGTCAAGGTGATCGTCAACCGCTCCAACCACGGCATCTCCGTGGACGACATCGCCAAGACCCTGGGGACGCGCATCAGCGCCACCGTGGTCTCGAATGGCCCCAAGGCGATCGCCGCGGCGAACGAGGGGACGCCGATCATCATCAAGTTCCCCAAGGAGCAGATGTCAACCGACCTGTACAACGTTGCCCGCCTGCTGACCCGTCCCGTGGCCCTCGAGGCGCCGGCGCGCCGCCGCTCGTGGTGGTCCGCACTGGTCTCGCCGTCGAATGAGGCCGGAAAGGCAGTCGGGCGGTGAGCGAGATGTCAGCGGAGGAGACCGCCTTCGCCGGGCTGGCCGAGCGGACAGAGACGAGCCCCGGCGCTGAGATGGTCAACGGCACGTCGCCTAACTCTTCGGATGGTGCGGAGGCTCCCGTCGTGGCACACTCCTCGCCAGCGATGAATGACTCGGGCCAAGAGCCAGCCGTGCCCTTCCTGCAGAGCCTGGTGGACGCGATGCGCAAGATCGCCGAGCAGACGCGCGACGACGCGATGGCTCAGCTCCGCGCAGGCGTCGCCGAGCGTTCAGCGGGCGTCCGCTCCGAGACCGAGCAGCGCGCTGCCGAACTCCACGAGCTCGCCAATGCCGACCTGAAGAGCATCGAAGACTGGGAGCGCGGCGAGACTCAGCGGATCCGCGATGAGGCTGCCGTCAAGGTCTCGGCTCGCAATGCGACCCTCGAGGCGCAGCTCGCCGCCAACACTGCCGCCGGCGAAGGCGCCACCACCGCGGTTGAGGCACGCGTCGACGCCTTTGAGGCGGAGATGAGCTCCTTCTTCGCGCAGCTGAACGACATCCACGACCCCGCGGCCCTCGCTTCGAGGCTGAAGCGCATTCCCCAGGCGCCATCGCTGAACGATGTTGCGGTGGCAGCCGCGGGAGACACGGCCCCGTCGCCGTCGCCCGCGGCAGCGGAACCCAATTCAGCCAAGGCTCCCGATGTCATGGGAGTGCCCAAGCAGGCCCCGGCCTGGACCGCCGCTCGTGGCAACGCGGCCCCCCAGCCTGCGAGCGACGCCATCGAGGTCCCCGAAGCGAAGCCGGCGTCCGAGACAGCATCGGCCGAGGCGACTGACGGTGCCACGACTGACGGTGCCACGGCTGACGCTGCCGAGGTTGCGTCCGTGGAGCCCGAGGCGGTTGAGCCGCCTGTCGCAGAGAGCACCACCCAGGTGGTCGTCACCGGATTGACCAGCTTCGGTGCCATCACCTCGTTCAAGCAGTCCCTCGAAGGGGTGAACGGCATCAATCGAGTGTCGCTGGGCCTTGGGACCTCCGGCGAGTTCATCTTCACCGCCGCCCACCGGGAGGGATTCGACCTGTCGGCCGCGATCCAGAGCTTCGAGGATTCGGCGCAGTTCGTCACCTCCAACGGTCAGCTGCGCGTCACGGTGGGCGCCAAGGCCTGAGATCGGCCTCGTGGTAGACTCCGAAGCACGGCGACGACCGTGAGGAGTACCCCTCCGACGACCGTGAGAGATGGTGGGCCACAGGCTGGAAGCCCGCCTCGGCACGAGAGGGCGAAGGTCGCACGCGAGCCGGCCGGGTACCGCCCGATACCGCGGTAACGAGGGCGCCATCGGATCGGCCGATGTCGCCGAATGAAGGTGGTACCACGACCCGTTCGTCCTTCGACGAACGGGTTTGTTGTTGCCACGGAGGCATGACCGATGACGACGCCGCGACTCGAGCTTCCGCCGCGCTACAACGCGGCCGAGGTCGAGCCCGCGATCTATGAGCGATGGCTGTCGAGCGGCGCCTTCACGCCATCCGCCGAGCAGCCGCCCGGGGCAGAGCGCTTCGTGATCACGATGCCGCCCCCGAACGTGACCGGCTCGCTGCACGTGGGCCACGCGCTGTTCGTGACCCTCGAGGACATGCTGATCCGCTATCACCGCATGCGCGGCGACGACACGCTGTGGCTGCCTGGGGTCGATCACGCCGGCATTGCGGCCCAGTTCGTGCTCGACAAGGTCATCGCCGAGGAAGGGGAGACGCGCGAGTCACTTGGTCGCGAGCGCTACCTGGAGCGCATGTGGCGCTTCATCGACGAGACGCGCGACGTCATCGGCCTCCAGATGCGTCGCCTTGGCGCCTCCCCCGACTGGACCCGCAACCAGTTCACCATGGACCCGATGAGCGCCCGCGCCGTGCGGACCGCGTTCAAGCGGCTCCACGACGCCGACCTGGTGTACCGCGGCGAGGCACTCGTCAACTGGTGCCCGCGCTGCCGGACGACCATCTCCGACCTCGAGAAGGTGCCGAAGGAAGAGACCGGCACGCTGTGGACGATCCGCTATCACCTGGCCCGCGAGGATGGCTCACCCGATCCGGACCGATGGATCTCGATCGCCACCACCCGCCCGGAGACGCTGCTGGGTGACGTGGCGGTGGCAGTTCATCCCGAAGACGACCGCTACCGCGAGCTGGTGGGTCGCGAGGCGATCCTGCCGTTCCTGGCACGCCGCCTGCCGATCATCGCCGACGAGGTGGTCGAGCGCGACTTCGGGACCGGGGCGGTCAAGATCACGCCCGCCCACGACCCCGACGACTACGAGCTGGGCCGCCGCCACGCGCTGCCGGCGATCAACGTGCTGGACGAGGGAGCGCACGTCAACGAGCAGGGCGGGCCGTTCACGGGCCTGGATCGCTACGAGGCGCGGTCACGGATCGTCGAGCAGCTCCGCGAGATGGGCGACCTGGAGGACGAGCGACCACATGCCATGGCGGTCGGACACTGCGAGCGCTGCGGGACGGTCATCGAGCCGCGCCTGTCGGTGCAGTGGTTCGTGCGCACCACGCCACTTGCCAAGCGCGCACTTGCCTCGGTGCGCGAGGGTCGGACGCGGATCGTGCCGGAGCACTTCACCAAGGTCTACGCGCACTGGATGGAGAACATCCGCGACTGGGCGGTGGGGCGGCAGCTGTGGTGGGGGCATCGGATCCCGGCCTGGTATTGCCCCGACGGGCACATCACGGTCAGCGACCTCGAGGCGGGCCCGGACGCCTGTGCCACGTGTGGCCGGCCGGCAGCTGAGCTGACCCAGGAGACGGACATCTTCGACACCTGGTTCAGCAGCGGCCTGTGGCCTTTCAGCACCCTGGGCTGGCCGGACGACACGCCCGACATGCGGCGCTTCTATCCGACATCGGTGATGGAGACCGGCTACGACATCATCTTCTTCTGGGTCGCCCGCATGATGATGCTCGGCCTCTTCCTGACCGATACCGAACCGTTCCACACGGTCTACCTGCACGGGTTGGTGCGCGCCACCGGCGGCATCAAGATGAGCAAGACCAAGGGGAACACGGCAGATCCGCTCGAGCTGATCGAGGAGATCGGGGCCGATGCGCTGCGCTTCGCCCTGACGGTCGGCACCTCGCCCGGCGCGGACCAGCGGCTGACGGAGGGGAAGCTGGAGGGGGCGCGCAACTTCACCAACAAGCTGTGGAACGCGGCACGCTTCGTCCTCGGCTCCCGTCCTGAGCCGACGGCTCCATCAGAAGGCGATCCCACGCCGGCCGAGCGATGGATCCGTTCACGACTGGCCGAGGCGACGGAGCGTGCCACTCGACAGCTCGACGATCTCGAGCTCTCGGCGTACGCAGCCTCCGCGCACGAGTTCGCCTGGACCGACTACTGCGACTGGTACCTGGAGATGGCCAAGGTCGACCTGCGCCGCCCCGGCGCCAGCGACGGCGAGAAGGCCCGGGCGTGGCGTACGGCGAGTGGGGCGCTGGCGACGATGCTGCAGCTCCTCCATCCGATCGTCCCGTTCGTGACGGAGGAGATCTGGTCGCGCCTGGTGGCTTCCGACAGCGATGCGGCGGTGCGGCCGGAGCTGCTCATCACGGCCAGCTGGCCGGGGACCGAGGGGCGCGACAGGGAGGCGGAATCGGAGATGGCGGTGCTGATCGACCTGATCCGTGGCGTCCGCAACCTCCGCACCGAGTCCGGCGTGAGCGCCGGCGCTCGGCTGCCGCTGACCGTGGTGCCGGCAGATGCCGCCGCGCGAGCTGGCATCGAGCGCGGGCTCGACTACCTTGCCGCCCTGGCTCGGGTGGGACCGATCGACCTGCGCGCGCCCGGCGACGACCGAGGCCGGCCCGAGCTGGTCGCCTCCACCGCGGGAGCGGCAGCGTGGCTCGGAGGGGAGCCCTCGGACTCGGCGGACGGCCCTTCCCGGCAGGCCGCGAACGAGGCGCATCTCCGGCGCGGGATCGAGCGCCTGCAGGTCCTGCTACGCGGGGACTTTGCGACGCGTGCCCCGGCCGAGGTGGTCGAGCGCGAGCGATCGCGACTCGCCGATCTGGAGGCGCAGCTCCGGCTGCTGACCGGCGGCTGACGCATGCAGCGGGAGTTCGCCGGCTCCGCTGCTAGAATCGGTCGATGTCCTTCCTCCGCCGACGCAACAAGGAGGTCCCGCCTCCGCCTCCGCCGACCCCCTTCATCGAGGAGATCACGGCCCAGGAGTACAGCCTCAAGCTGGCCTACCTGGCGCGGAGCAGCGATGGGCTGCGCCTGCCGGCGGACCCGCGCATGAAGGCCATGCTGCCATCGGTCGTCGAGCCGCTGGCGGAGGGCCCGGTCGAGGTGCTCGAGCCGGTCAGCCACGAGCTGGCTGAGGCTGCGCCCACCATCGAGCGACTTCCGGAGCTGCAGCAGTGGATCGAAGCGCGGTCGACGGTCAGCCCGATCGCACTGCATGCGCTCTACGTGCTCGAATCGACCGATGCCGTCGACATGACGGTCGACAGCCTCGCCGTCGCCCTGCTGCAGGGCGAGACGGACACCAGCGGCTACCCAGACTACGCAGCGATCGTCGGCGGGCTGGCCAGCCACTGGGACGAGATCTCCGGCGACCTGATCGTGCGGGCTGTGGTCGGCTGGGGCGGCAAGGGGCAGCGCGGGGACACCGAGCGAACTGCCCGCCGCCTGCTCAGCTCTCTCTATCAGCAGGTTCGAGCCACGGGCCACAGCCTTGGCGTGGCGGCCGCCACCCGCGCAGCGACTGGTCCTGAGCACGGCGGCTCGGTCTGCAGGCACTGCGGCTTCGAGTCGGGGACCGAC
>DATCQR010000222.1:0-13115 GCA_036569405.1 Candidatus Limnocylindria bacterium | reverse complement strand
GCGGTAGATGTCGCGCACCACCTCGGCCCGATCGAGCGCGGTGCGGATGAAGGGGTCGACCTCCCCGCGCGCGTAGATCTCGCTCATCCAGTAGTAGCGGTCGGGATGGAAGCCGAGCCCGGCGAAGGTATCAATGAAGAGCGCGGCGAAGTGCCGGGCATAGGACGCATGGCACTCCCCCACCGGGTCCGGTACGTTGGCGAGCGGCGCCCCCATCCAGCGCTCGGTGGCATCGGGGGTGAGCATCGCCTGCGCGTCCATTGGATCCAGGTCGTCGACGCCGTACAGGAGGGTCGTCGGCAGGTTGCGCGCACGCAGAGCCCGCACGATGACGTCGAGGATGACCGGTCCACGCAGGCTCCCGACGTGCACGGTCCCCGAGGGGGTTTTCGAGTCGTTGACGACCTGCGGCCCGGTGAGGCGCGCTGCCAGCTCGTCGGCCCAGAACACCTGATCGGGCGCGGCTAGTGGATGCTGACGACCGTGAAGGTGGATGCTCCAGCCGGGGCCTGGACGACGACGGTATCGCCCTTCTTGTGCCCCATCAGGGCGGCGCCGACCGGCGACTCGTTGCTGATCCGGCCCTCGCGTGGGGAGGCCTCGGCCGAGCCGACGATGGTGAACGTGTCCTGGCCGTCCTCACTGCGAATGACCACCTTCGAGCCGATGCCGACCTTGTCGCCATTGGTCTTCTCGATGACCTCGGCGTTCTTGAGCTGACCCTCGAGCGTGCCGATCCGGCCCTCCAGGAATGACTGCTCCTGCTTGGCATCCTCGTACTCGGCGTTCTCGGTGATGTCGCCATCCAGCTTCGCGTCATGGATCCGCGCAGCAACGCGCGGCCGCTCGACGGTGATCAGGTGATTCAGCTCCGCCTTGAGCTTGGCCAGCCCTTCGACAGTCAGGTAGACAGGCTTGTTGTTCATGGTCATCCACTAACAAAAAATGCTCCAGGTCCCGCCATGGCTTTCGCGGGGCGTTCCTGAAGCTGGCCCTGGGCCAGGTTCGCTTGCGGCCCTCCCTGCGTCGGATGGGCTCGGCGTCGCCGGATTGTAGGGCGGCCACCGGGCGCTGTCAAAGGTCTGGAGGCCCTGCTGGCAGGCTCGATTCGACCTCAGCGACCCGCGATCACGAGCACGACGATGAGCCCGGCAAACAGGAGCCGATACACGCTGAAGATGGTGACGGACCGGGTGCGCAGCCACGACAGCAGGAAGCCGATGGCCAGCAGCCCCGACACGGCAGCGGCAACGAACGCGGTGGCGATCGCCAGCCACTCGGTCCCGGTGTGGCTCACCTCGAACAGGTGGCGGGAGCCGTACAGGCCGGCGCCCAGGGTGATCGGCGTGGCCAGCAGGAAGCTGAAGCGCGCGGCCGACTCGCGTGTGAGGCCGAGCGCCAGGCCGGCGCTGATGGTCGCTCCCGATCGGCTGATGCCGGGCAGCAGGGCGAGCGCCTGGCTGAGGCCGATCGCCAGCGCGCTGGGGGCGTCGAGCGCACCGATCTCGCGCCTGCGCGAACCGAGCCGATCGGCCAGCCACAGCGCCACGGCTCCCAGCACGACGAACCCAGCGATCGCAAGCCGGACGCCGTGGTTGTCGGCGTGCAGCACCTCGTTGATCAGGTCCTCCCCCACGAAGCCGATCAACGCGGCGGGAATCGTGGCGGCGATGAGGAGCCAGGCGAGACGGCGATCCGGATCGTCGCCGATGCGGCGCTGGCGGACGCTTGCAACGGCCGCTCCCAGCAGGCGCAGCCAGTCACGGCCGAAGTAGCCGAGCAGGGCCAGCAGCGTGCCCAGGTGGAGAAAGACATCGAACGACAGGCTGCTCAGCAGCCCGTTCGCCGGCCAGCCGGCAATCCACGGCGCCAGCTCGAGATGCGCGCTGGAGCTGACCGGGATGAACTCGGTCAGCCCCTGCAGGATCCCGATCAGCGCGGCCTGGAGGACGAGGTCCACGGCACTCCCGTGCTCGAGCGGTTGCTAACGGATGAAGAGAGGCGCGAGAACGAGGCTGATGGTTGCCAGCAGCTTGACGAGCACGTGCAGCGATGGGCCGGCGGTGTCCTTGAACGGATCCCCGACCGTGTCGCCCACCACCGCCGCGGCATGGGCATCGGTTCCCTTGCCAAGGACGTTGCCCTCGTCATCGGTGAGATGGCCCGCCTCGATGAACTTCTTGGCGTTGTCCCATGCGCCACCGCCGTTGTTCAGCACGGTCGCCAGCAGCACTCCTGCAATGGTGCCGACCATCAGCAGCCCGGCCACGGCCTCCTGCCGGAGGAGCAGGCCGACCACGATCGGGGTCGCCACCGCCACGACGCCGGGCAGGATCATCTGGCGCAGGGCCGAGCGGGTGGTGATGTCCACGACGCGCGCGTAGTCCGGTCGCTGGGTGTAATCCATGATCCCCGGCATCTCGCGAAACTGGCGCCGGACCTCAAAGATGATCGCCTGTGCAGTCTTCCCGACGGCACGAATGGCGAGGCTGCTGAAGAAGTAGACGAGCATCGCGCCGATCAGGGCGGCAATGAAGACGTTCACATCGGCCAGGTTGACCGACTCCAGCAGCGGACCGCCGCGGTTGGTCTGAATCAGGTTGATCTTGTCGATGTAGGCGGAGAAGAGGAGGAAGGCCGCCAGCGATGCGGAGGCAATCGCATATCCCTTGGTCAACGCCTTGGTGGTGTTGCCGACCGCATCAAGGTGGTCCGTGATCTCGCGGGCCTTGCCCTCGGCATGCGCGAATTGCGCGATCCCACCCGCGTTGTCGGTGATCGGGCCGAAGGTGTCCATCGCCAGGATGTAGGCAGTGGTCATGAGCATCCCCATGGTGGCCACGGCGGTGCCGAAAATTCCGCCGTTCGGGACGTCCGGTAGGGCCTGCGTGCCCAGCCAATGGCTGGCGAAGAGGGCAATCGCGATGGTGATGGCGGTCACGGCGGTCGTCTCGAAGCCGACGGCCATGCCCGAGATGATGTTGGTGGCCGGACCGGTCTTACTGGCCTCGGCGATCTCCTTGACCGGCCGCCAGGCCCCGGCCGTGTAGTACTGCGTGATGTAGACGAAGGCGACGCTGGTGGCCAGGCCGACCAGCCCGGCTCCGAAGAACCAGACCCATGGCGCGATCCCGTTCGCGCCGCTTGTGCCGGGAGTGCTCATCATGATCGACGTCGTGAGCGCCAGGCCGCCGACCGACAGGATGGTGGTTACCCAGTAGCCACGGTTCAGCATGTTCATCGGGTCCTCGTCCTCGCGACCACGGACGAAGAAGATGGCGACGATGGTGGCCAGCAACCCGAAGGCGCGGACCACCAGGGGGAAGAAGATCCAGGCCTCGGGATGCGGCCAGCCGGCGCTCTGCGCGATGCGGAAGACCGCGACCCCAAGGATCATGGCGCCGATGTTCTCGGCAGCGGTCGACTCGAACAGGTCCGCCCCGCGACCGGCGCAGTCTCCGACGTTGTCCCCCACCAGGTCGGCCACCACGGCGGCATTGCGTGGGTCGTCCTCGGGAATCCCGGCCTCGACCTTGCCCACCAGGTCGGCGCCGACATCCGCCGCCTTGGTGTAGATCCCGCCGCCCAGCTGGGCGAAGAGGGCCACGAAGCTGGCGCCGAAGCCGAAGCCGACGATCAGGAACGGCGCCTGCTCCGGATGCGTGAAGCCACCGTACAGGGCGAATATCGACCACACGCCGAGGAGCGAAAGAGCCACCACCAGGAAGCCTGAGACGGCGCCCCCACGCATCGCGACCTGCACCGCTCGCACCAGGCTGCTGCGCGCGGCGGCGGCGGTCCGCAGGTTCGACTTGACGCTGATGTACATGCCGATGATCCCCGACGCCATCGAGCAGGCGGCGCCGACCAGGAAGGCGACTCCGGTCCGGATCCCGAGCTCGGTGCCGAAGATGCTGGTGTCGGCGACCTCCTTGCCTTCGACCAGTGCGATCACCAGGCCGATCAGCACGGCCCCGCCCAGCGCCAGCAGACCGATGGTGCGGTATTGCCGTCGGATGAACGCCACCGCTCCCTCGAAGATCGTGCCGGCGATCTCCTGCATCGCTTCGGTTCCGATGTCCGAGCGCAGGACGTCCCAGGCGAGATACAGCGCGAACGCAATCGCGGCCAGGCCGGCGACCGGAATCACCCAGACTATGGGATGGACCTGCATGAAACCTCCGAATTGGGTTGAGCGGTTCGGTCGCCGTATTCAGGGCGCGCCCGGCTCGCGTATCGCGTCATCTCGCACACAGAAACGCCGGCGGAGGGTCGCGTCAGCGCGTCCGCCAGCGGAGCGCCGGTATGGTAGCCCGGCGTCTCGCGACGGGTCAACTTTCAGGGCAGCCAGCTCGGCTGCCACCCGTCGGCGGTGAGCCGTTGGACCTGCCGGCTCCCCAGCCTGAGCAGCCAAACCCCTGCTCGGCCCTGCTCGCCGATCACCATCGACCCCGGCTCGGGCGCAAAGGCGGCCGAGCCGGTTCCCGTGCCCGGCACCTCAATCGCCTCACCGAGGTCATTCAGCGCCGATGCCATCCACAGGCTTCCGCCGCCTGTCTCTGAGTCCTCCAGCCGAATGAAGGCGTAGCGACCGGAGGCATCGACAGCCGGGCGAGAGGCACCTGCCCCGAATGCCGTCGCCCTGACCGAGGTTGCGATGCGGTCCATGCGCACGACATGCAGTGCGGCCATATGGTTCGCCGCGAGCTCAGCGGATGCTGGATCGAGGACCGCGACGGCCGAATGCGGACGGTAGGGGCTCGGCCCGGTCCCCGAGGCGGCGGGCAGGCCCGCAACGAGCACCCCACTCCCGTCGGCGAGCCAGATCGGCTCGGACAGCGCCACGAACGGGGCCGTCGCCAGCTGCTGAAGCTCGAGGTCCAGGATGTCGACCGTCCCCGCCTCGTCGACGAACGCGAGCGCCGTCCCATCGGGGGACACGCGCGGGGCACGCAGCAGCGGCACCGGAGCCGACTGACTCGCCGACGGGGACGCGAGCTGCCCCGATGGCAGCTCGATCGGCCGCGGATCGCTCCCATCTGCATCCCGCATCCAGAGGCCAAGGCTGGATCCCAGCGCGGGGTCTGCACGGCCGAAGGTGATCAGCGTCCCATCGGGCGAGTAGGCAGCATCGAACTCTACGACGCCGGGGTCGGTCAGGACCCGACGGGCCGTGCCGTCCGAGCGCTGCCAGACGACCGTCGCCCCGTCGCCAGTCAGGAAGGCACGCCCATCCGGCGCGATGGCATAGCTGGTGACCGGCGATAGCTCCGCCGACAGCTGCCGTTGGTTCGACCCATCGGGATTCATGGCCCACAGGTTCGCGATCCCCGAGCGGTCCGCGAGGAAGACCACCTGGTTCGAGAGGGTCTCGGTGGGAGCCCCGGTGGTGAAGCTCCATGACATGCCAGCAGGCATCCCCGTTCCATCGGCGCCGAGTAGACCGGGTCCGAGCGTGACCTGATAGGTCGTGTTGGGGTCGAGCTGATCGGACGGCTGGAAGCGGAGGATCCGCCGGCCTGTGTCCGACAGGCCGGTCGCCCCCGAGGGCGCAACGACGTCCAGCGAGCCTGCCACCGTCGGCGTGACGGTCAGCAGGTCGCCGTTCACGCTCTGCGGGTCAAGCGCCTGGTCGAAGATGATGGCGATGGGGGTGGTGACGGAGACGCCGGCAACCGCGTCGGAGGGGACGATCGTCTCGACCGTCAGACCCGCCGCGACGGTTTGGAATGAAAGTCGGAACGGGTCCTCGAGCGGCGTCCCCGCCTGGTCCTGCGCACCGTCGCTGATCGTCAGCGAATACGACCGATTCGCCTCCCAGCCGGCGACGGGTACGACCGTGAGGCGCTCGCGGCTCCAGCGCAGCGTCATCTCCGCGTCGGGCGAAACGCTGATCGCCGCCTCGACCGATGCCGTGTCCATGAGGGTCGAGAAGTCCACCACGATCGGAGCGTCCAGGGGCAGGTCGGTGGCGGCATCGGCCGGGTCCGATCCAATAACGGTGGGGTTGCCGACCGTGGCGAACCCGAATCGCTCGGGAGCGCCCGACATGGCATTGCCGGCGCGGTCACGCACGCCAGGCCCGATGGAGACCTCGAACTCGGTTCGCAGCGGCAACCGAGCGGCTGGCGTGAAGGTGAGGCTGGCCGCACTCCAGCTGAATGCGCCGCGGACCGCCGGCGTGATCGTGAACGACCCCTCGGCCGAGGCGTGCTGGACCGGCTCGGAGAAGGCGACCTCGATGCTGGTGGTCGTCAGCGCCTGCTCCGCGTCGCCACTGAGGTGCTGCGTCAGGGAGATTCCGACGACCGTGGGGCCTCGGCCATCGACGGTCGAGGCGTAGTACAGGATGGCGGCGAGCACCGCGAACCCGAGGCCAAGGACCGCCATGTTCCTGAGTGGCACGGCGCGCTTCGTCACTGAGCCCGCTATGCTACGCGCCGCCTGCCACGCCCTCACCTGACGGAGCCCGATGACCTACACCCCTCCGCCGACCGCCGGCCCCGACCTGCCGGCGGGCGGCGAGCCAGCAGCCCCGCGTCGCAGGATGGGATGCGCCCTCGAGATCGTCGAGACGCTGGTGCTGACGCTGGTGATCTACCTGGTCATCCACAACTTCGTCGCCCAGCCATTCGAGGTTGAGCAGGAGTCGATGATGCCGACCGTCAATCCCGGCGAGTACGTCCTGATCGACAAGATCTCGCCGCGGTTCAACGACTACCAGCGAGGCGACATCGTCGTCTTCCAGCCACCCGAGGGATTCGGGCAGGGAGGCGTGCCGTTCATCAAGCGCGTCATCGGCATGCCCGGCGACACGATCAGCCTGGAGAACGGTCGCGTCTTCGTACAGCAGCCCGGTGGCAGCCCGGTGCGCATCGAGGAGCCCTACGTGAGGCGCACGATCGACGGTGGAGTCGCGCCGACGCTGCCCAAGGACGCCGAGGGGACGAGCTCGTGGACGGTCCCCGCCGGGACCTACTTCGTGATGGGCGACAACCGCCCAGCCAGCCAGGACTCTCGGTTCTTCGGGGTGGTCGACCGCGAGCTGATCGTGGGCCGCGCCTGGCTCCGCTACTTCCCGCTGGACCGGGTAGGCTTCGTGGGGCACCCGACCTACGCCGGCCTGACAGCAGCCGTCTACGAGCGGGCGGGCTCCTCCGCCACGATCCAGCTGTCGATGGCGCGCCCGTAGTCGACCAGGTCCTCCGGGTCGAACCACAGGGCGAGCTCCGCGGCCGCCGTCTCGACCGCATCGGAGGCGTGGACCAGGTTTCGCAGGCCGCTGATCCCGAGGTCACCGCGGATGGTGCCGGGCTCGGCCTCATTGGGCATGGTGCTGCCCACCATCCTTCGCACGGTCGCAATGGCATCGGGCCCTTCGAGCGCCACCGCCGCCACCGGACCCGCGGTGATGAAGTCGACCAGGCCGGGGTAGAAATGCTTGCCGGCATGGACCTGGTAGTGCTGCTCGGCCAGCGCCCGTGACACGTCGAGCATGCGCAGCCCGACCAGTTTGAGCCCCTTCCGCTCGAATCGGCCGACGATCTCGCCCACGAGGGCCCGCTGGACTCCATCGGGCTTGATCAGGACAAGGGTGCGTTCCATGCGGAAGTCGCCTCCGTGCGAGGGTCAGGAGCGTGCTGCCCGGTCGAAGGCGATGGTGGCATCTGCCTCGCGACCGGCGGCGCGCAGGAGGTCGCCGTAGAGTAGCAGACGCTCCGCGAGCGCCTCCTCCCCAAGGGTCGGCTCCAGGATCACCGCTCCCTCCGGCGCGATCCGATGGTCGAGCCGGAGTGCCGCCGCCAGCTGGCGATCTCCGTCATCGAGCTCCCCGCTCGCGAAGGATCGGCGGGCAGCCTCGAGCCGGGTATGAGCCGCCGCCGTTCGCTCGGGAGTCGGTGCGGGCGGGGGCGCCTCTCCCAGGCTTCCCGCCCCATCCTTGCGTCGAGCCGGCAGGCGGAACGAGGATGGAGCTGGCCAGGTGATCCGGCTCGCGACGCCACCGCGCAGCTTCCATGCCTCGTCGACGCCGACCGTCGAAACGACCCGCTCGGCGAGCCGGGCGGCGCGATCGGGGTCTCCGGCGGCCGCCACCGTTTCCGCCTCGATCAGCATGAGCATCGGCCGGCGTCGTTCGAGGCTGGTGCTGCGGATCGCCTCGATGGCGGTGCCGGCGGCGATCGGCCGTCCCTGGCGCCACAGCGCTTCGGCCAGCAGGGCGCGCGCGCCGTCGAGCTCCTCGAGGCCGCCCTTGCCCGCCGCCTCGAGGCCGGCGATGAGGCGCAGCAGGACCCCCTCCGCCAGGCCGTACAGCCCGGACTCCAGCTGGGCACGCGCCAGTGCCAGCTCATCCGGGATGAGGTCCACCACCTCGAGCGGAGCGTCCCAGCCCGTGGTGGCAGCCGGTGAGCGGCGCGTCATGCCTGCAGCATCCGCTCGAAGCGGAGCCGCGAACGGAATGGGCCCAGCACCGCGAGGCGGGCGAGATCGGGCCGAACGTACGTGCGCGCCACGCGCAGGAGGTCGTCGACCGTCACCGCCTCGAGCCGCTCGATCACCTCGTCGACGGTCAGGATTCGCGGCAGCAGGCTCTCCCCCGTCCCGAGCCAGGAGGCCACCGCGCCGGTCTCCTCCATGCGCAGCTCGAGCCGTCCGCGGGTGTAGGCCCGTGCCCGATCGAGCTCGGTCGCGCTGACCGGCTCCTGGGCCACCCGCTCGAGCTGCTCCATGATCGCCGCGATCAGCGCCGGCGCCTGCTCCGGGTCGAAGCCGGCATGCACGCCGAACGTTCCGCAATCCGCATATGTGGAGCCGAAGGTCGACACGTCGTAGGACAGGGAACGCCGCTCGCGCAGCTCCACGAACAGGCGGCTGCTCATCCCGTCGCCGAGGACCGCACCCAGCAGGTCGAGCGCCCACCGGTCCGGATCGTCGCGAGCCACCCCCGGCATGCCGATGCACAGGTTCCCCTGTGCGAGACGGCGAAATGCGACCCGCACCGAGCCAGCGGGCGCGGGTCTTGGCCGCTCGAGCGCGGGATGGAGGTGGACCGGCACCGTTTCGGGCCCATCGGCCTCGAACCACCGCTCCGCAGCCTTCACCACCTGGTCATGGCGGATGGACCCGGCTGCCGTCAGCACCAGGTTCGACGGCCGATACCAGCGCTGCCAGTGATCCACCACCGTGTCATGCCGCGCCCGACGCACGCTGCGCGGGGTGCCCGCGATCTCGCGCCCGAGCGGGTGCGCGCCGAAGAGCAGCTCATCGAAGAGGCTGAAGACATGGTCGCCCGGAGAGTCGACGTACATGCGGATCTCGTCCACGATGACCGGCTTCTCGGCGATCAGGTCTCGCGTGCGAAGAAGGGGCGCCAGAACGAGATCGGCGACCACCTCCAGGGCACGGGATGCGGCCTCGGCCGGGACGCGGGCGGTATAGATCGTCAGCTCTCGATCGGTGGCGGCGTTGACGCTGCCGCCGGATCCCTCGACCGCCTCCGACAGGCCGCCGGGCTCGGGGTAGCGCCGTGTTCCCTTGAAGGCGAGATGCTCCAGCAGGTGCGAGAGTCCGGCGTGCGCCTCATCCTCGCTACGCGAGCCGACCCCCACGAAGAGCCCCACCGCGACGGAGCGAGCGGCCGGCATCTGCTGGGTCACCACCCGGAGCCCATTCGGCAGCACGCTGCGCTGGTAGGGAAGGCTCGCCCGGGCGCGGACACGTCCGGCGGTCGCGCCGGACCGCATCTCAGGCCTCCTCGTCGTCGTCGCTCGCCTCTGGCGACATCAGCAGCTCCATCTGGATGAAGCGCAGGTCCCGCGCAAGCTCACCGGCGGAGCGGGGCAGCGGATGCGCCTCGTCCGTCTCGTCGGTCACGTCGGCGCGGGGCGCGGAGGTGGCGAATTCGAGCACCACCCGCTCCTCGCCGATGACGAGGGTGTAGACCAGGAGCTGGTCCGAGGTGGTGTCGAACTGCAGGTAGTCGAACGAATCGAGGTTGAGGCAGATGGCGAGCGGCGTGAAGTAGCTGGCGATCTCCGGGTGGTCGACCACGATCCGCTCCACCCAGCCGGTCCCGCTGCCGGTGACCTGCATGCCGCGCCGATAGGTGTAGGTGACGGTCTGCTTCAGCAACGGGCGCAGGATGTTGTAGATGTCGCTCTTGTCGGTGACGACGCCGGTGTTGATGTAGAGCTTCGCTCGCGCGTCGGTCATCGGGTGCTCACGGGCTGCGCCTTGCGGTGGGGATCGCGGGCGAGTCTAGCACCGGACTCACGGCGCGGGAGGGCGCCGAACGGCTGGTAGGATGTGGCGCGTGAAGCTGCTCGCCGCCGATGTCGGCAACACGAACATCACGCTCGGCCTCTTCACGGACGGCGAGCTGATCGGCTCGTGGCGCTCAACCGCTCACGCGACCGCCACGCCCGACGAGGTCGCCACCATGACCGCCGGGATGCTGGCGCTCGACGGCCACGGGCTGGACGAGCTGCAGGCCGTGGCGCTCGCGTCGGTGGTGCCGCCGCTGACGGACACCTTCGAGCGCTTCGTCCGCACCCGCATCGGCCTGGAGCCGATCATGGTCGACGCCGCTTCCCTGGCCGGGACATTGAAGATCGAGATCGACCGGCCGGCGGAAGCCGGGGCCGATCGTCTCTGCAACGCCCTCGCCGCGCGCACCGAGTTCGGGGGGCCGGCGATCGTTATCGACCTGGGCACGAGCACCAACTTCGACCTGCTCAGCGCCGAGGGGGCGTACATCGGAGGCGCGATCGCGCCGGGGCTCGGGCTCTCGCTCGAGGCGCTGGTGGGGTACGCGAGCAAGCTGCCGAGGATCGAGCTGCGCCGGCCGCCGCATGCGATCGGCACGAACACGATCAACGCCATGCAGAGCGGCACGGTGCTGGGCTACATCGGCCTGGTCAGTGGGCTGCTGACGGCCCTGAGGGGCGAGTTGCTCGAGCGCTCTCCGGCCGACTGCCGGGTGACCGTCATCGCGACCGGCGGATACACCCACGAGCCATGGCTGCGTGACGTTCCCGGGATCGACGCCATCGAGCCCGACCTCACGCTGCGTGGCATCCGCTACGCATACGACGCGATCCGCGAGGCCAGCACGAAGGCAAGCGGCGCTGCCGCCGCCGGTACGAGCGGCGACCGATGACGGAGGATCGGGGCTCCCTCGCCGGGAGGCGGGTGGTGGTGGGGGTGTCGGGCAGCATCGCCGCCTACAAGGCGGTCTCACTGGTCCGGCTGCTGGCCGAGCGCGGGGCGATCGTCGACGTGGCCATGACGCCCGCCGCAGCCGAGTTCGTCACCCCGTTGACCTTTGCGTCGCTCACCCACCGCCGCGTGGTCGACGACGTGATGGCGCTCGACGCTGATTCGCAGATCGCCCACGTCGAGCTGGCGGAGGGGGCCGATGCCATCGTGATCGCGCCGGCCACGGCCAACCTGCTGGCCGAGCTGGCGGCCGGCAACGCCGGCAATGCGGTGACCGCCATCGCTCTTGCCAGCCGCGCACCGCTGGTGGTCGCACCCGCCATGGACGCGGGGATGTGGACCCACCCGGCGACCCAGCGCAACATCGAGACGCTGCGAGGCTTCGGGCACCGGATCGTCGAGCCGGAGGTCGGCGCGCTGGCCAGCGGGCTGACCGGCGTCGGCCGCCTGGCGGAGCCCGATACGATCGTCGAGGCGGTCGAGCGGCTCTTCGCGCGGGCCGGCGACCTGGAGGGGCTGCAGGTCGTGGTGACCGCCGGCGGCACGCGCGAGCCGATCGACCCGGTGCGATTCATCGGCAACCGCAGCAGCGGCAAGATGGGCGTGGCCATTGCCGAGGCGGCTCGCGATCGTGGCGCGAGCGTCACGCTGATCGCGGGAGTGATGAGTGTCGCGCCCCCACGCGGCGTGAGCGTGGTGGATGCCACCACTGCCGCCGCCATGCGTCAGGCCGTGCTTCGCTCGGCATCGGGCGCCGATGTCCTGGTGATGGCCGCGGCCGTGGCCGACTTCGCCCCAAAGCGAGCCAGCAGCAGCAAGATCAAGCGCGGTGGCGGCGAGCTGCAGATCGACCTGGTGGCGAATCCTGACATCATCGCCGAGGTCGGCGAGATGGCCGACGGGACGCGCCCCTTCCTCGTCGGCTTCGCCGCCGAGAGTGACGAGCTGGAGGCCAACGCGCGCAGCAAGCTGCGCGACAAGGGCCTGGACCTGATCGTCGGCAACAAGGTCGGTGGACCGTTCGACGCCATCGGCTCCGACGAGAACAAGGTGATCGTCTTCGGCGCCGAGGGCGAGCTCAGCGACTGGCCGATGCTTCCCAAGCGTCAGGTCGCCGAGCGGCTCTGGGACCTGATCGTGGACCGATATCGCAAGGCTCACGCCCCGGAGCGCCCCGAGCGCCCGGCTCGCTCGCGTCGACGCTGATCGTGCAGGTGCTGCGCGGCGTCTCCGAGCTGCGCGCCGCGATCCTCGAGCGACGCCTTGCCGGTGACTCCGTCGGCTTCGTGCCGACCATGGGTGTCCTCCACGAGGGGCAGCTCTCGCTGGTGCGACGCGCCAGTGCTGAGAACGGGTGCGTGGTGGTCAGCTCCTTCGTCAACGCGGGCGAGTTCCCGACCCTGGACGAGTCGAGCCCGATGCGGCGCGACGAGGAACGCGACGTCGCGCTGCTGGAGCGGGACGGGGCAAGCCTCGTCTTCCTGCCGCAGGTCTCGACCCTCTACCCGCCTGACGACGTGACCCGGGTCAGCGTCGAGGGGCTCACGAGACAGCTGGAGGGAGCCTCACGACCCGGCCACCTGGACGGGCTGACCACGGTCATGCTCAAGATGCTGAACCTGGTGGGTCCGGCCAGCGTGTACCTGGGGCAGCGCCACGCCCAGCAGATCGTGATCCTGCGCCGGATGATGCGCGACCTGTTCATGAACATCGAGCTGGTGATCTGCCCCACCATCCGCGAGGCCGATGGCCTGGCCGTGTCGAGCGCCAACGCCTCCCTCTCGATCGAGGAGCGTCATGCGGCGACCTGCCTCTTCGCCGCCCTCAACGCCGCTCGAGCCGCCTACGACGGCGGCGAGCGCTCGGCCGAGGTGCTGCGGGCACGGATGACCGAGCTG
>DATCQR010000221.1:0-2107 GCA_036569405.1 Candidatus Limnocylindria bacterium | reverse complement strand
GGTGTGGGAGGTGCTGCTGGAGGACGAGCCGCGTCACGCGCCGACGCACGAGCTCGACCCCGAGGACCCGCTGATGATCATCTACACGTCGGGGACCACCGGCAAGCCGAAGGGCACGGTGCACGTGCACGGCGGCTTCCCCGTCAAGACCGCGCAGGACATGGCTCACGGTTTCGACGTTGGCGCCGAGGACACGATCTTCTGGTACACCGACATCGGCTGGATGATGGGCCCCTGGCTCATCTTCGGGTCGCTCGCGCTGGGCGCGACGATGGTCCTGTACGAAGGCACCCCCGACCACCCCGCGCCGGACCGCCTCTGGCGCATGGTCGACGACCACAAGGTGACAGTGCTCGGCGTCTCCCCCACTCTCGTTCGTGGCCTGATGACTCACGGCGATGAGCTGCCGGCGCGCCACGACCTGTCGAGCCTGCGCATCCTCGGCGGCACCGGCGAGCCATGGAACCCTGAGCCGTTCAAATGGTTCTTCGAGAAGATCGGCGGCGGCCGGCTCCCGATCATCAATTACACCGGCGGCACCGAGATCTCGGGCGGCATCCTGTGCGGCAACGTCATCACGCACCTGCGGCCGTGCTCGTTCGCGGGACCCTTGCCGGGGATGGCGGCCGACGTGGTCGACGCCGAGGGCAACTCGGTGCGCGGCGAGGTCGGTGAGCTCGTGATCCGCAACCCATGGCCGGGGATGACTCGCGGCTTCTGGGGCGACAAGCAGCGCTACCTCGACACCTACTGGAGCCGCTTCGATGGCGTGTGGGTCCACGGCGACTGGGCGTACGCCGACCCCCAGGACGACCTCTGGTACGTCCTCGGCCGCTCCGACGACACCATCAAGGTCGCGGGCAAGCGGCTGGGCCCGGCTGAGGTCGAGTCGGTGCTGGTCGCGCACTCTTCGGTGGCGGAGGCGGCGGCGATCGGCGTGCCCGATGAGCTCAAGGGCGAGGTGCTCGTCTGCTTCGTCATTCTCCGAAAAGGCAAAGCCCCAAGCGAGGAGCTAGCGCACGAGCTCTCTGACCTCGTCGCCACCGCGCTTGGCAAGCCGCTGCGGCCGAAGGCAGTCCACTTCGTGACCGACCTGCCCAGGACCCGCAACGCCAAGATCCTGCGTCGCGTGGTGCGCTCGGTCTACACGGGCAAGGATCCTGGCGACCTGTCTTCGCTCGAGAACCCCAGCGCACTGGCAGCGATCGGTGCCACCCGCGACTGAGGTGCCCCGGCGCCGACGTCCGCGGCAGATTCGTGGCATCGGCGGTCGGAGCCAAAGGAAAGGGTGGCGCAGCTAGGAGCGCATCGCCAGATGCGTGACGACGCGGCGTCGGGCCCCTTTCCGCAGGCTTCAGCGCGGCAGGCGCCCGACCGACTAGGCCGCGAAGATGCGCGGACCTCCGGCGCCGGGGCACCTCAGAAGCTGAGGACCTTGTCCGCCTCCATGGTCAGGCGAACCAGATCGGGCGGCGTGATGAACGATGCATTCTCGGTGAGCATCTCCGGCAAGACCCCACGGGCCTCAGCACAGCCTTTTCAAACGTAGAACTTGATGCCCTGGACCACGCATTTGTCCAGGAGATCGCGCAGCGGCGGAATCCCGAGCCCGAAAACATTGGCAATGACGTCGGGCTTGAGAAGCTCCGCTGCATCGCCGGCGAACGCGACCGCGCACTGGGTACCAGCGGGCGTGGCGCCGTTGCAGGCGATGTGGAACGGGATGCTGGCGCGCGTCGGGTCCTCGGGTCCGGTGGCGGCGACGATCAGCAGGCCTGGCACAGGTGCCAGTATGCGCACTTCATGAGGCCAGAGTGAAGCTCACCCGCAAGGACCTCGTCCGCCTCCTCCTGCTCTGGCTCGGGGGCATCGACCTGCGCCTGACCTTGCTGGCGGTGCCGCCGAGAACACGACGCGCTTCACGTCGCGTCCTTCCTAAGCCGCCGGCTCAATCTGGGGTCACGGTTGGCCTCCTTCCACACCGCCTGACACAGCTCTGGCCCGGATTGACGGCGGTACCGATAAGTGACATGGTCTGGTTGATTCTGTAAGAGCCCCAGGCGGGGTGATCACCAGGAGGTGACGCAATGGTCAAGGTGACCGTTTT
>DATCQR010000220.1:0-10954 GCA_036569405.1 Candidatus Limnocylindria bacterium | reverse complement strand
AACTCTAGGTTCCGCTGCTCAGGTGGGGGATGAGGCGGGCCATGGTGGGGAAGACGACCGCGGCGCCCGCGGCCCGGAGCTGGTCTGGACTCATGGCTGAGCCGGCCGTGATGCCGATGGCCACCATGCCGGCGGCCTCTGCCGCGACCATGTCCCAGGTGGAGTCGCCGACCGCCCAGCATTCGGCGGGATGCACCTCGAGGGCGCCGGCGGCTGCCAGCAGCAGGTCGGGATGAGGCTTCGCCAGGCGAACGGCGGTGCCATCGGCGATGAGAGGCGGCTCGTGACGATGGAGCGCCGCAACCGATCGGCCGACTTGCTCGCGCCGGCTTGATGTTGCGATCGCCCAGGGGATCTTCAGCTTGTCCAGCGCGTCGAGGAAGCCCGTGACGCTCGGAAGTGGTTGCGGGTCGACGTTGAGCTCCGAGTAGATGGCGCCGGAGCGGGCGTCGATGCGCTCTGCGCGTTCGTCGTCGAGTTCAATGCCGGCCGCGTCAAACACAATCCGGGCCAGCTGCCGCCCGTCTGAGCCGATGAGCTCGGCAACGATGGATCGACCGGGGGTGATGCCCTCCTCAGCGAACGTTCGCAGCCAAGCATCGATCCGCGTCCCGACGGTGTCGACCAGCGTGCCGTCGAGGTCGAGCACGACGCCCCTGGGCTCGGGAACGTGCGCGGTCGTCATGCTGGCCGGTTGATACCACGCGGCGACGCGTCTGCCGAGCCCTGGAACAAGTTTCGTGACGAGTATCTACCTGTCCCAAGTATCCTTAGCCGATGCTGCGCGATGAGGTACCGGCCCCATTGCGCAATGATTTCGAGCATTCCTCACTGCCGATTCACGAGGTGATTCAGCGCAGCCTGCGGCGCCGAATCGAGGACGGCGAGCTCACCGAGGGACGCCAGTTGCCATCCGAGGCTGCCCTCCAGCGCGAGTTCCAGGCCAGTCGAACGCCCGTTCGGCAGGCGCTGCGGCGGCTCCAGACCGATGGCCTGATCATCCGGGCGCAGGGGAAGGGCTCCTTCGTCGCCTCGGCGAAGATCGGGGTCGCGCTCCGGCAGATGGAGAGCTTCGGCAGCGAGCTGCGGCGGCGGGGGCATGCCGTCGAGGCGCGAACCTTGGGCGTCGAGTGGGCAGCTGCGCCGACGGAGGTGGCGCGCTCCCTGGGGCTCAAGGACGACCACGCCACGCACCTTCGCCGTCTCCTGGTCGTCGATCAGATCCCGCTAACGTTCTTCGAGCATTGGATCGCGCCCACGATCGCGCATTCCGTCTTCGTCGCCGCCGGCGACTTCCCCTCGCTCTACGAGCTTCTCACCGAGCATGGACGCGAGCCCTGGTATGGGACGGAGACGATCAGTGCCTCGGTGGCCACCGAGGAGATGGCGAGGCTCCTCGACTACCCCGAGGGCGGCCCGCTGGTCACCATGGTCCGGCTGACACGCGACTTCGAACGCCTGCCGATCGAATACACGACCTACGTCGTGCGCGCCGATCGGTATGCGTACGAGATCAACCTCATGCGGCATCGGCGCTAGGCGAACCTAGCGGACCGCCTCCAGGAACCTTTGGGTTCGCTCCTCGCGCGGGCTGCCGAAGAACTCGTCAGGCGGGGCATCCTCGATGATGCGCCCCTCGTCCATCAGCATCACGCTGAACGCCGTCGGGGGTTTGTACCACGCTGGGGGTGGCGGGACAAGAGACGTACCATGCCGGCGTGAGCCCTCGCGACCCGGCGACGACGGTCTACGCCAACGGGCGGATCCTGACCTGCGACCCCGGGCAGCCCTCGGCTGCGGCAGTTGCCGTGCGGGACGGACGAATCATGGCGGTCGGGGAGGCTGCCGTTGTAGAGCCGCATCTCGATGCCGGCGCGACGACCATTGACCTCGGCGGTCGCACCATGGTCCCCGGCTTCATCGACGCGCACAACCACATGGCCTGCACCGCGGAGACCTTCTTCGCGGTTGACGCCAGCCCGCGATCGGTCAGCTCCATCGCCGAGCTGGTAGCTGCGGTCGCCGAGGCCGCGGCGCGGACGCCGGAAGGTGCCTGGATCCGCGGCTTCGGGATGGATTGGACCCGATTTGCCGAGGGCCGGCGACCCACTCGCTGGGACCTCGACGAGGCGGGCAGTGAGCACCCCCTCGTGATCCTCCACGTCTCGGGCCACTACGCCCTGGTCAACTCCCGGGCGCTGGCGGATGCCGGCCTGAGCGAGACAGCCGCGGACCCGGAGGGCGGATCGCTGGAGCGGGACGAGTCCGGACGGCTCACCGGGCTGCTGCTCGATTCCGCGACCAACCTGGTCCTGCAGAGCTCGGTCGACATCTGCGGGCACGGCCCCAACATCCACACTGCCGTCGAGACCGATGAGCTGGCGCGGATGATCGGCGAGGCATCGCGGCGCTACCTGGCTGCCGGCCTGACCACCATCTGCGATCCGCAGGTCACCAGCCGTGAGATGACGGCATACCAGCATGCGCGCGCACAGGGCGACCTGCCCATCAGGACGGTGATGCTTCCGCTGTCGCATCAGCTCGACGAGTACCTGGCCATCGGCCTGGTGGGCCCGATGGGAGATGACCACCTTCGCATCGGCGCCATGAAGTTCTACACCGATGGCGCCATCACCGGCGGGACCGCCATGTTCAGCCAGCCGATGGGCTCGCGCGGCCAGTACCCCGGCTCGCTGTACCACCAGCCCGGCGAGCTGGCCGACCTGCTTCGTCGAGCGGCCGGGGCCGGCTGGCAGCTGGCCATCCACACCATGGGCGACCGCGCGATGGGGATCATGCTCGACGCCGTGGAGGCGGCCATGAACGCCGCACCCGATGGCGACATCCGCCACCGCATCGAGCATTCGACATGGCCGACCCCCGAGCAGCTCGCGCGCATCGCGCGGCTGGGGATGGTGCCGGTCACGCAGCCCGGCTCGATCGCCGAGCTCGGTGACATCTGGCACGACCACCTTGGCGAGCGCGTCCATCGGGCCATGCCGCTGCGAGACCAGCTCGAGCTGGGCATCCGTCCGGCGATCAGCAGCGATGCTTTCGTGCAGAGCTACCGGCCGCTCGACACCATCGCGGCCGCGATGCATCGGGTCACGCCGAGCGGCTTCCAGGTTGGCCCGGACCAGGAGCTGACGATCGAAGAGGCCCTTGCCGCGCACACGATCAACGCGGCCCGGGCGCTCCACATGGAGGATCGGATCGGCTCGATCGAGGTGGGAAAGCTGGCCGACTTCGCGGTCCTGGATGGCGACCTGCTCGCGACCCCGGCCGAGGCGATTCGCCAGATCCCGATCTGGATGACGGTGATCAGCGGGGAGGTCCTCCACTCGACCGCCGTCTAGAGCTTCCAGAAGTCGCCGGTGAGGCCCATCGCAGCCCAGTGGGCGAGCAGTACTTCTTTGGATGGCCCCTGAGCCGCGGGCCGAATGGGCGGAAACATAGGAAAACCTATGTTTCTGTTTGACAACCGAGCACGATGCCGCCTAGCGTTCGCCCGCTCCCTTCCCCTGGCAACGAGGATCTTCGCTTGCCTCCGGCTCTTCAAGACATGGGCGCGGCGCCCGCAGACCGTGGTACGCAGCTGGACCGCCTGCTCGTCGCCAGCGCCACGGTTCGCGACTTTGACACGGACGCCCGCGAGACGCTCGCGGCAGCACTCGAGACGGGGTCGGGGGATGCCGGCGAACGGGTGGTGCTTCATACCTGCCATCGGGTCGAGCTGATCGCGTTCCCCGGGGCAACGGACGACCTGGCTGATATCCCTGAGGCCATGCAGCGGACGTCGGGGCTGGCTGCAGCGCAGCGGGTGATGCTCGTCGCGGGAGGACTCGATTCGACCGTGCTCGCAGAGGAGCAAGTGCTCGGGCAGGTGCGGGACGCCTACCAGTCCGCACTCAATCGTGGACATACCGGGGCTGTCACCAATGAGCTCCTGCGCCGAGCCATCCGCTTCGGCAAGCGGGTGCAGTCCTTCGCGCAGCCTACCGGCGACCGCTCGCTGGCTGACCGCAGCGCGCGCTGGGTAGAGGAACGACTGGGGCCCAGGCCGTCGGGGCGCCCACTCCGTGCCCTCGTTATCGGCACCGGCGAGATGGGACGGGCCCTCGCCGGGCACTTCAGCGCTCTTGACGCCTGGGTCACGGTTGCGTCGCGAAGCGGGGATCGCGCGGAAGACTCCATCGCCGCTCTGCCGCATGGCGAGCGCCACAGGGCAGCCCTCATCTCGCAGGTCCTGGCGGGGCCGCTGGCATACGACGTCGTGGCGATCGCGGTCCGCGGCGGCACGCATCGCCTCGATTCCCGGCACGTGGTCGGTCCGCGCCCGCTGGTGGTCGATCTCTCCTCGCCCAGCGCCGTCACGGTGGACGCGGCTGCTCTGCTGGGCGACCGACTCCTGGATCTCGATCGGTTAGGCGTCGCCAGTCAGGCACGCCGGCTCACCGGGGCTGTCGAGCGTCGCCTGCGCGACGAGGCCACGGTCGAGGCCAATGCATTCGCCGCGTGGCTGGAGATCCGCGCCAGCGGCGATGCCATCGCCATGTTGCGAGCCCACGGCGACGACGTCAGGCGGCGGCACCTTGAGCGGCTGCGCCTGAAGAGCAGCCTGGACAAGGAGCAGGCGGCAGCCGTCGAAGCCATGACCGTCGCCATGCTCGGTGAGCTCCTCCACGGACCCACCCTGCGTCTGCGCCACGACCCTGACGCTGCGGCACGGGTGCGGGAAGTGTTCGGGATCGAATGAGCACCCTCGCCAGCACCCTGCGACTCGGCACTCGTGGCAGCCGCCTGGCGATGGCGCAGGCACACGAGGCCGCATCCGCACTGACCGAAATGCTCGGCCTTGACTCGGTCGAGATGGTCGAGATCCACACCAAGGGGGACGCGATCAGCCAACGACGGCCAGCCGGACTGCTGATGGTGGGAGACGGGCAGTTCACCGGGGAGCTGGAACAGGCGTTGCTCGAGGACCGAATCGACATTGCGGTTCATTCACTCAAGGACCTCCCCACGACGTCGAATCCGGCCTTGCGATTGGGCGCGATCCTGGAACGCGGCGATCCAAGGGATTGCCTGCTGAGCGGCCACGCCGGCGGCCTCGATGGCCTGCCGTTCGGGGCGCGGATCGGGACCAGCAGCGTGCGCCGCGCGGCGCAGCTGGCAGCGGCCAGGGTTGACCTCGTGGCCCGTCCCATCCGTGGAAACGTCGATACCCGGCTGCGGCGTCTCGCGGCCGGCGAGTACGACGCACTGCTGCTTGCTGCCGCGGGGCTGGACCGCCTGGGAGTGCCGTTCAGCGAGGACGATCGGCTCCCGCTGGAGCTCATGCTTCCAGCACCCGGCCAGGGGGCGCTTGCGCTCCAGGTCCGAGCCGATGATGTGCCGTTGATCGCTCCGCTCGACCATGAACCGACCCGGGTTGCGGTCACCGCCGAGCGTGCGCTGCTCCGCGCGCTCGGCGGTGGGTGCCTGGCTCCCCTTGGTGCGCTCGCGGAGGTGATGGACGGGCGGATCCGCCTGCGCGCGGCATACGAGGGTCGCAATGGGTTCACGCGAGTCGACCTCAGCGGCCCGGCCGATCGCTCCGGCGAGCTCATCGCGGCAGCAGCGACACAGATCAGGCAGGCAACGGCGTGACCACGCTCCTGGTCACCCGGCCTGCCGGCCAGGCGGCCGAGCTGGTCGCGTTACTCGCGGAGCGGGGCATCGACGCGATCAGCGTCCCGACTGTGGGGATCGCTGGCCCTTCGGTGGGTGGCCCGCTCGACGATGCGATCCGATCCCTCGACGGTGCCGCCTGGCTGGTCATCACCAGCGTGAATGGAGCTGCCTCGTTGTTGGAACGCATGGCGGCCCTGGGCCGCTCCCTGCCGGCAGGTGTCCGCGTGGCGGCCGTCGGGCCGGCGACCGCAGCGGCCCTGGAGTCTGGCGGCGTGCGTGTCGACCACGTGCCGTCCCGCTACCGAACCGTGGCGATTGCAGAGGGGCTTGGCGACGTGGCGCGCAGGCGCGTGGTGCTGGCTCGCGCCGACGCGGCGACCCGCGACCTACGCGATGCTCTGCTCGAGCGCGGGGCGCTGGTCGAAGAGGTGGTCGCCTACCGCACGGTCGAAGGGCCGCCGGAATCGCGGGATCGGGTCCGGGCGGTACTGATGCAGCCGCTGGATGGGGTCACCTTCACCAGCGGCTCGACGGTGCGCGGACTGCATGCGCTGCTCTCGGCGCCGGAGGCACTCCGGGCGACCGCGCTGCCGGCCTACTGCATCGGTCCGGTCACTGCCAGGGTTGCGCGCCGGGTGGGCTTCTCGGTCCCGGTGGTCGCTGCCCGGCACACGGTCGCCGCGCTGGCGGACGCGATCCATGCCCACATCAGCAAGGAGATCGCATGAGCCTCACCTTCGAAACCGGTACCGAGTTGAAGATTGGCTTGCGCGGCCGACGGCTGCGCCGGACGCCGGCACTCCGTGGCCTGGTCCGCGAGACCCGCCTGCATCCCCAGATGCTCGTCCAGCCGCTCTTCATCCAGGCCGGCGCCCAGGGACGCGAGCCGATCGGGGCCATGCCGGGACAGGATCGGCTGGGCCTCGACGCACTGCCCGAAGAGGCAGCCCGGCTGCGGGCGGCCGGCGTCAGAACGGTGCTCCTCTTTGGCCTGCCGGGGAGCAAGGACGTCATCGGCTCGGGCGCGTGGGCCGCGGATGGGATCGTCCAGGAGGCGATCCGCGTGCTGCGGACTGCTGACCACGAGCTGGTCATCATCGCCGACGTCTGCCTGTGCGAGTACACCAGCCACGGTCATTGCGGCGTCCTGGCCAGGAGCGGGGACGATGCCACCGTCGACAACGACGCCTCGATCGAGCTGCTGGCCCGCACGGCCGTCTCGTTGGCGGAGGCCGGGGCCGACATTGTCGCGCCCAGCGCCATGATGGACGGCCAGGTGGCCGCTGTTCGCAGCGCGCTGGACGAGGCTGGGCACGGCCAGACGGCGATCCTGGCGTATGCGGCCAAGCATGCCTCCGCCTTCTACGGCCCGTTCCGCGAAGCCGCCGACTCCGCACCGGCATTTGGCGACCGGCGCAGCTACCAGATGGATCCGGCCAACGGGCGGGAGGCGCGACGCGAGATCGATGCCGACCTGGCCGAGGGGGCGGACATGGTCATGATCAAGCCGGCGATGCCGTCGCTCGACCTGGTGGCCGCCGCCCGCGCTCGTACTGACGTGCCCATCGCCGCCTACCAGGTGAGCGGGGAGTACGCGGCCATCTGCGCCGCCGCGGCCAACGGATGGCTTGATCGTCGAGCTGTCGCGCTCGAGAGCCTGGTGGCGATCGCGCGGGCCGGCGCTGACATCATCGTCACCTACTTCGCCGCCGAGGCCGCCAGCTGGCTGCGCGACGAAGCGACGCGATGAGCGATGAGCGCTTCGTCCACGCCTGGCTGCTGCGCCTCGATCCGGCGTGGCGACGACGGCCGGCTGCTGAGAGGGAGGCGGAGATCGCAGCCTTCTGCGCCGCCGCCGAACGCTCCGCGGCTCGGCTGGTGCAGCACGCCTACTCGACCATCGGCCTGCGGGCGGATGGAGACCTGCTGCTGTGGAGGATGGCCGAGCGGATCGAGGAGATCGAGGAGACGGCGGCCGACCTGCTGACCAGCGGCATCGGTCGCTGGCTGACACCCGCCATCTCCATGATCGGCCTGACGCGGCCGAGCCAGTACGTCAAGCGGCCGAGCGCCCAGGAGCAGAGCCTCTTCTCCGGCGAGCGGTCCCCGTACCTGGTGGTCTACCCGTTCGTGAAGAGCGTGGAGTGGTACCTGACCCCGGCAGAGGAGCGGCAGGAGGTGATGAAGGGCCACATGCGCGTCGGACATCGGTTCCCGCAGGTGCGCCAGCTCCTCGCCTACTCGTTCGGCCTCGACGACCAGGAGTTCATCGTCGCCTACGAGACCGATGACCTCGTCGCCTTCCAGGACCTGGTCCGCGAGCTGCGCGAGACGGAGAGCCGCCGCTCAACGGTGCGCGACACGCCGATCATCACCGGCATCTACCGCCCGCTGGGCGAGATCCTGCGGCACCTGTCGGGAGCCGCCGCATGACTGCCGTGACGGCCACCACCCGGTCCGGCGAGCTGATGGCCCGCGCGGAGCGGCTATTCCCCGGTGGCGTGAACTCCCCGGTGCGCGCCTTCCGCGCGGTGGGCGGCGTCCCGCGCGTGATCGAGCGAGCATCAGGCGCGCGCCTGTGGGACGTGGACGGCAACGAGCTGATCGACTACATCGGCTCATGGGGACCGATGATCCTGGGCCACGCCCACCCGACGGTGACCGCCGCCGTCACGGAGGCGGCTGCGCGGGGCACGTCGTTCGGAGCGCCGAACTCCGGCGAGGTTGTGCTGGCCGAGGAGATCGTGGCGGCCATGCCGTCGATCGAACAGCTGCGCTTCGTCAACAGCGGGACGGAGGCCGCCATGTCCGCCGTGCGGGTGGCGCGGGCGTTCACCGGTCGAGAGCTGATCATCAAGATGGCCGGCGGCTACCACGGGCACGCCGATGCCCTGCTGGTGCGCGCCGGATCCGGTGCAACGGGGTTGCCCGCCAGCGCGGGCGTGACCGCCGGCGCCGCCGCGGACACCCGGGTGATCGACTACAACGACCTCGACGCGGCGGCCGAAATGCTCGGACACGGCAACGTGGCGGCGGTCATCGTCGAGCCGGTCGCGGCCAACATGGGCGTCGTTCTGCCCGAACCGGGCTACCTCGAGGGGCTTCGCCGCCTGACCGCTCAGCACGACACCCTGCTGATCTTCGACGAGGTGATCACGGGCTTCCGCCTGGCGCGGGGCGGTGCCCAGCAGTTCTATGGAGTCGTCCCCGACCTGACGGTGCTGGGCAAGATCATCGGCGGTGGCCTGCCGGTGGGCGCCTACGGTGGATCGGCCAATACGATGGGGCTGGTCGCCCCACTCGGGCCGGTCTACCAGGCCGGCACCCTGTCCGGCAATCCGCTGGCCATGGCAGCCGGGCTGGCGACGCTGCAGGCGCTCACGCCATCGGTCTACGCGCAGCTGGAGAAGGCAGGCGCCCTTCTGGAGGCAGGCCTCGCCGAAGCGGCGGCGGCGGCCAGCGTGCCTGCGCGCGTCGTCCGGGCGGGCTCGCTGCTGACGGTCTTCTTCGGTGACGATGCGCGGTTCGCCCGCTTCTTCCACGCCATGCTCGATGCCGGCGTGATGCTGCCGCCCTCCCAGCACGAGGCCTGGTTCATCTCCGCCGCACACGGGCAAGCTGAGCTCGATGCGACTCTGGAAGCGGCACGCCGCGTCTTCGCCACGCTTGGAGATCGGGATGCTTGATGCCCCCACGCGACCGATGACCGGCGAGGACCGGTTCCTGGCCGCCCTGCGCCACGAGCAGCCCGACGCCACGCCGGTCTGGTTCATGCGCCAGGCGGGACGCGCCCTGGCAGATTACCGCGCTCTGCGGGAGCGCTACCCGATCCTGACGCTGGCCAAGACCCCGGAGCTGTGCGCCGAGGTCACCCTGATGCCGGTCCTCACCTTCGGTGTCGACGCGGCGGTCCTCTTCGCGGACATCATGGTTCCGCTTGAGCCGATGGGCGTCTCGCTCGAGATCCAGCCCGACGTCGGGCCGATCATCCACCACCCGCTCCGCTCCCGCGCCGACGTGGACCGCCTGCGGCTGATCGAGCCGGCCGAGGACGTCGCGTTCGTCATGGACGCGATCCGCCTCGTACGCGGCGAGCTGGCCGGAAAGCAGGCGGTCATCGGCTTCTCAGGGTCGCCGTTCACGCTGGCCTGCTACCTGATCGAGGGGCGGCCGTCGCGCGACTACGCGATCGCCAAGGCCTTCATGTACGGCGAGCCGGCGGCCTGGCATGCCCTGATGGAGAAGCTCGCCGAGGTGGTCATCCGCTACCTCAACGCACAGGTCGCAGCCGGGGCACAGGTGGTGCAGCTCTTCGACTCCTGGGTTGGTGCCCTCGCGCCTGGCGACTATGTGACGTATGTCCAGCCGCACGTGGCGCGCATATTCGCGGCCGTGGACGGCGCTCCCACGATCCACTTCGGGACCGGGACCGCGGCGCTGCTGGAGCTGATGGCCGACGCCGGCGGCGACGTGATCGGGATTGACGCACGCCAGTCGCTCGACGTCGCCTGGGACCGGATCGGCTTCCAACGAGGCATCCAGGGCAACCTGGACGCCACCCGGCTGCTGGCCGGCTGGGATGCCACGCGTGAGGGGGCGCTGGACGTGCTGACTCGGGCTGCCAACCGGCCGGGGCACATCTTCAACCTGGGCCACGGCGTCCTGCCCGAAACGGATCCAGCCCTGCTGACCCGCCTGGTCGAGCTGGTCCATGCAGAGAGTGCCCGATGACGTCGGAGCCGCGCCGGCTGGGCGTTCTGCTGATGACGTACGGCTCGCCGGACGACCTCGACGACATGCCCCGCTACCTGACTGCGGTGCGTGGAGGGCGACCGCCGTCGCCGGAGGTGATCGCGGAGTTCCGCCGACGGTATGAGGCGATCGGCGGCTCGCCGCTGATCCCCATCACCCAGGCACAGGCGGCCGCCGTCGAGGAGCGGCTGCGGGCCGATGGGCTGGACGCGCTCGCCGTTGCCGGGATGCGCTTCTCGGAGCCAAGCATCGCGGCCGGCCTGGCTGCCCTGGCGGAGGCGGGCTGCGGCGAGGTGGTCGGGATCATCATGAGCCCGCAGTTCTCCGGGGTGCTGATGAGCGGCTACCAGATCGCGCTGGACGAGGCGGGGCGTGCGCTCGGAGCGATGGCGCCCGAGGTCCGCCTGGCGCCGTCGTGGTATCGAAACGAGCACTTCACTGAGGCGGTAGCCAGCCGGATTGCCGAGGGGCTCGACCGGCTACCGGCGGCCGAGCGGGAACGCGCACCGGTGCTGCTGACCGCCCACTC
>DATCQR010000219.1:0-7719 GCA_036569405.1 Candidatus Limnocylindria bacterium | reverse complement strand
ACGTCGACGGTGCCGGTGACGATCACCATCAGGTCGTCGCCTAGCTCGCCCTGGCGGATCAGGACCTTGCCGGCCGGCACGTCAACCTCCTCGGTCAGCATGCCGAGTCGCTCGAGGTGCTTCCGATCGAAACGGTCGAAGAGCGGGATGCTGTGCAGCAGGTCGAGCTTCTCGTCGCGTGCCACTGGCGCCTCCTCCGTCGCTAGGGGCGGAGCATACGGCCTCGCGCCCTGATTGCGAAGACCCCCAAACGCGGTGCCGTCGGGCACCACTATCGGCATGAGCCGGTTTGACGGTCTCGCGCGGGCCCGCGTACCTTGAGACGACCATCGTCACGACCCGGAGGAGCCAGGATGTCCCGATCCCGACGATCACGCGTGCTGACCAGCCTCGTCGCAGTGGCCATCCTGGCCTTGGCGCCTGCGAATGCCTCGGCCGCGCCGTTCAACGGCGGCGGGGGCACCGCATCGGCGCTGGTCTTCTTTCCCAACCCTGTGGTGACCAGCGGCAACCTGGCACTGACCGATGAGAAGGATGCCGACTACCCGGCGCTGAACAACGAGCGGGTGACCGTGCTGCTCACCAATCTGGACGGCTCGGGCAACCTGTGCGGCGCCTGGGCGTGCGTCACGAACTCGACGAAGTCGGGCGCCTTCGAGACGGATGGCACCTACTACTACACGCGACACGACGAGCGCTTTGAGCAGGTGATGGCCTACTACTGGATCACCCAGTCCCAGCTCTACCTCCAGTCGCTCGGCTTTGGCGCCGGCGGCCCCTATCGCGGCATCAACGACAACCCGCAGTCGGTCCGCATCGACCAGTGGGGCGTCGACAACTCCTTTGCATCCGACGCGCCCAAGGACCAGATGGTCTTCGGCAAGGGTGGCGTCGACGATGCCGAGGACGCGGAGGTTATCGTGCACGAGTACGGGCACCAGATCCACTTCAGCCAGTCACCGACCTTCTACAGCTCGGTTGAGGCGCGCTCGATCGGCGAGGGCTTCAGCGACTACTGGGCTGCGACGGTCACCGAAGTGATCGCCGGCGTGCAGCCCGACCCGGAGTGCATCGCCGAATGGGACTCCGTCAGTTACACGGCAGGCCCGGTGCATTGCCTGCGCCGCCTGGACGCCAACCTGACCTACCCTGCCGACCTCAACGGGCGAGTCCATCACGACGGCACGATCTGGTCGCAGGCCCTGTGGCAGATCCGCGCCTCGCTCGGAAACGTCAGGGCCGACACCCTGATCCTGATGGCGCAGTTCGACTGGACCGGCACGACCATGCCGGATCTGGCGAACCGCACGGTCGCGGCGGCGCAGTCCCTCTATGGCAACGGTGCGGCGGTCAAGGTGCGCCAGGCGTTCGAGGCACGCGGAATCCTGTAGCGGACCTCAGCGCAGGAAGAGCAGAGGTCGGGGCAGCGCGTGGGGCGCGTCAGAGCGCGGCAACAGCGGCCTCCAGCTGCTGCGTTGCAGCCAGGTGGTCAGTGTCCCACGCGAAGTGGATCGGATCGCCGAAGACCAGCTCCACCTCTCCCCGCCACGGGAGGCGCTCACCGGCGAGCGCGGGCTCGCGGCGGGCGTCGAGGCGCGACATGCGGGTCACCTTCAGCCTCATCGGCACCACCGGGGTGGCTCCTTCGACGGCGACGAGGCCGGTCCCCGACTTGAAGGGCTGGGTCGGGCCGCCGACGGTCAGCTTCCCCTCCGGGAAGATCAGGATCGAGAAGCCGCGGTCGAGCCTGGCGCCGAGCAGCTCGAGGGAGCGTCTCACCGCCCCCTCCCGGGCCAGTGGGAACGCGTTGCCGATGAGTGCCGACCCGAAGCCACGAACCGGGTTGCCGAAGATGTCGTCGGCCGCGGCAGCGACCGACAGGTGCCAGCGCCAGCGGAGCGGAATGCGCGTGAGGATGATCCCCACGTCGTTGTGCAGGCAGTGGTTCGGGGTGAAGAGGGCAGGGCCCTTCAGGCCCTTGAGTCGCTCGAGGCCCGTCACGCGGACGCGGTACATGCTGAAGAAGACCGGCACCAGGACCAGGATCTGGATCAGGATCCCTGCGGCTCGCGCGATCGGGCTGAGGGGCCAGCCGAAGATGCCGGTCTCATGCTTCTGCTCCTTCGCCGCGTCGACCAGCGAGGAGAGCTGCGCCACCGTCGTGTCCGGGTCGAGGTCGCCGTCGTCGACGAAGGTCCCCATCTCCTCCTCGATGACACTCAGCAGCTCGATCCGCGCCAGCGAGTCCATGTTCAGGTCGGTCGACAGGCGGGACTCCGGCTGGACCGATGCGATCGGCACGTTCGCCACCGATGCCACCAGTCCCTCGAGGCTTGAGACGGCGATCGGCGCAGCCGGCCCGGTTGCGCTGTGGGTCGTCGTTGCACCGCTCTCGAGCTCCGCCAGGCGAGCGAGCACGATCGGCTTCTTGACCTTGAGGGTGTGCGTTCGGGGGAGGTCCTCATCTGGCCAGATCGTCACTCCGCGGATCTGCTGATGAGCGCCGAGCTGCGCATTGGCGTCGCGTACCACGGCATCCGCCAGGGCTGGGTCATCGAGAAGGAGCACGGCCTGGACCCGAAGCTCGCCTCGCGGCGGCTGCCAGCCGACGACCGTCGCATCGCGCAGGCGCGTGTCGCGCCCCAGCACGGCCTCGATGTCCTCGGGGTAGACCTTGGTCCCGTCGGGCATCGCCAGCATGTCCTTCTTCCGGCCGCGCAGCGTCAGGAATCCCTCGCCGTCGAGCTGGCCGATGTCCCCAGTGTGGTAGAAGCCCTCGCCATCGAGCACCGCCCTGGTCGCATCGCGATCCTCCCAGTAGCCAGCGAAGACGTTCGGGCCGCGGACCTGGATCTCGCCGTCTTCCGCGATACGGATCTCGACTCCGGGCACTGCCTCGCCGACCGTTCCGCTTCGGTTGCGGGAGGGCCGCGTGAAGGCGACGGCGGGGGACAGCTCGGTAGCGCCGTAGCCCTGCAGGACGTCGAATCCCATATCGGTCCAGCGCGTGGCGAGGTCCTCTTCGAGCGCTGCCGCCCCGATGGCCAGGGTCCGGAAGCGCCCGCCGAATTGCCCGATGACCGGACGGAAGAGGAGCCGTTTCGCGAAGCGCGGCAGGCGACGCGCGATGCGGTGAAGTCGCTCGAAGGTGTCATGCCTCCCGGAGGCGTCCACCTTGCGCTGGATCGCCGAGTCCAGCAGCTTCAGGCCGGCGGGCACGATCAGCAGCATGGTCACGCGGAACTCCCGGAAGGTCCGGATCAGCACCGCCGGCTGACGACTGACGGGATAGACGATCGAGGCCCCGACAAGGAACGGCGCGATCAGCCCGCAGGTCTGCTCGAACATGTGCGAGAGGGGCAAGATCGAAAGGAGTCGCTCGTCCGGCTTGAAGGGGAAGACGTCCTGCAGTGCGGTGGCGTTGGCGACCAGGTTGCCGTGCGTCAGCATCGCCCCCTTCGGCTCGCCGGTGGTGCCCGAGGTGAAGACCACCTCCGCCACGTCGCTCGCAACGATGTCGGGCGTGGGCAGCGGCGTCACGTTGCGGGCGCGGTCGGGGAGCGACTCGATCAGGAGCAGTGGCAGGTTCAGCCCCTCTGCCAGCGACGCCGTTTGGGTCGAGGCCAGCACCAGCCTGGCGCGGGTGCGCTGCGCAACCTTGGCGACGAATTCCGGCTGGCTGCGGACGTCGAGCGGCACCAGCACGAGGCCCGCGAAGAGCGCCCCGAAGAAGCCGAGCGACCACTCGGGCCGGTTGACTCCCCAGATCAGGACCCGATCACCGCGCTCCAGCCCCTGATCTGCGAGCACGCTGGCGACCTTCGGGGCGAGGTCGGCAAGGTCCCCATAGGTCCATATGCGAGTACGAAAGCCGGGCTTGATCAGCAGTGCCGGGCGATCCGCGAAGCGGCGCGCCGATTCGCGCAGCAGGTCGATAAGGGTCGCTCCACCGGGCCTCGCGCGGTCGGCGACGACCGCTGTCGGCGGGCTCGGTTCGCGCGCGGCGGGTGCGATCGGAGTGAGTGTGGCGATGGAACCTCTCCCTCACCGCCTACCTTACGACCGGCGTCCGGCAGTGGCTAGAGGCTTGCGGCCCTCCGCTTACGGTCCGACATGGCGGCGGCCCGCTCTGCGAGCCCGCGCAGCACCTCGTTCGCCCCCTCACGCAACGGCGGGTAGTGGCTGAAGGCGATCGTCTCGACGTCCAGCTCGGCCATGCGAGCCACGCTGGCGCGGGCCAGCGCGAGGTCCTCGCTGAACACCCTGCTGGCATAGGTGACCTTGCCCCGGATCACCTGGAGGGTGTCGCCGACGAAGAGGAGCTTGTGGCGCTCGGCGTACAGGCAGATGCTGCCCGGCGTGTGGCCTGGGGTGTGGACCACCCGCAGCCCTCCGAGGATCGGCAGCACCTGGCCATCCTCGATCGGCGTCGCCTCGCCGGGATGCCGCGTGAAGTAGGCGATCAGCTGCCCGCGATTGCGGTTCGCGACGGCGTCGCGCAGCCCGACGCTCAACCCATCCAGATCGGCCGTATGCATCAGCACCTCGACATCCCGCTCGCCGGCCAGCTCTCGAACGCCGCCGATGTGGTCCGGGTGAGCGTGCGTGCAGATGATGCGGACCAGGTCGTCCAGGGAGCGCCCGATCCGCTCGACATGGCGCTGGACCCTCCCGGCCGAACCGATCAGGCCAGCGTCGATCAGCGTCAGCTGCGGCTCGTCGATGAGAAAGGCGTAGACGCTCAGCAGCCTGACGGCGTGGACGCCGGGGGCGATCTCCATGGGCGGCCATCATAGGGCCGCCTCGGCCTATTCCTCGTTCAGGAGGAGGCGGCGGTAGGAGTCGTGACGGGCCGTGCTGATCCGCCCGGCCGCCACGGCTGCGAGCACTGCGCATCGCGGCTCGCTGATGTGGCGGCAATCGTTGAAGCCGCACTTGCCGATGTAGTCGCGCATCTCCGGGAAGCACCACGCCAGCTCCTCGGGGGGAACCTGCCAGAGGCCGAGCTCCCGGAGGCCGGGCGTGTCGGCCACGTACCCTCCACCGGCCGCGGTCAGCGGATGCAGCTCGGCCGAGGTCGTGGTGTGGCGTCCCTTGTGCACCGTCTCGCTGACCGCGCCGGTCTCGATCCGGAGCCCGGGCTGGATGGCGTTGAGGAGCGTCGACTTGCCGACTCCGGATGGCCCTGTGACGACGCTGACGCGACCGACCAGCCGATCGGCCAGCTCCTCGAGCCCGATCCCCTCGCGCGCCGAGACGTAGTGCACCGGATAGCCGATCTCCTGGTACCCGGCGAACAGGCTCCGAGCCGCGGGCAGCCCGACCAGGTCGACCTTGTTGGCCACGAGCACCGCCTCGACCTGGTTGTGCTCGGCCACCACCAGGAAGCGGTCGACCATGCGCAGGTGTGGCATCGGGTCGGCGCAGGCGAACACGACCAACACCTGGTCGAGGTTGGCGACGATCATGTCCTCCTTCCAGCTGCCGCGAGGACCCGGCTGGCGGCGCGAGAAGCGCGTTCGGCGCGGCTCCACGGACTCGATCATCCCGTCTCCATCCTCGAGCGGCGCGACGGCCACGCGGTCGCCGATGACGACCAGGTCGGAGTTCCCTCGGTCCTGCTTGACCCGCCCGCGGAGGCGGCATTCCAGCAGGGTTCCGTCATCGAGGCGGACGGTGTAGAAGCCGCTGCGGGCGCGCAGCACGATTCCGGTCAGGGCGGCTTCAGCCGCAGCACGGACAGGCGTAGGCACGGACGTCAGAGGCACGGGTTGTTCTCCACTCGATCGGGTCGCAGGTGGGCGGCGGAGCGCGCCCAACGCATGATCAGGGCCGCGAGGCGATCCCATGCAGACGAGGGCGCGCGACGGCAACGGTGGTCATCGGGCGTCTCCTTTCCGTCTGCGTGCTTGCTTGCGTGCCTCGCGAAGGTACCCACGGCAGCGAACCCTGTCAACGACGCTAGCATCTGGATCGTGGACGAGATCGCGCTGCGCTACCTGCTGCTGGGGCTTCGCCTTGAACGGCACCTTCCCAGGCTGGTCGCTTCGTACCACGGCCCGGCCGAGCTCTCTGAGGCGGTGGGGGGCGAGCCACTCACCCCGGCCGCCGAGCTGCACGACGAAGCCATGCAGCTGGCGGGAATGGCCGCTGAGCTCCAGGCCGATACGGCTGCGCGCCGTCGCCGCGCCACCTGGCTCATTGCCCAGGTCGGGGCGATGGGAGCGCTGGCACGCTGGGTCGGCGGAGAGGAGATCGGCTACGTCGACCTTGTCGAGGACCTCTACGACATCGAAGTGCAGCTCGAGCCCGATGCCACCTTCGATACCGCGCGCCGCATGCTGGACTCCGCGCTCCCTGGGGGTGCGACCCTGCGAGAGCGGCTCGCGGAGCACGACGCGCGCAGTCGCGTCCCTCCCGAGCGAGCCATTGCCCTCGCTTCGGAGCTCTCGGCCCGACTGAGGACGAGGACGCGAGCGCAGCTCTGGCTGCCCGAAGGTGAATCGCTCCGCATCGAAGCGGCACATGGGGTCGACTGGGCGATCGACGCTCACTACCTCGGCGCAGGGATCTCCGTGGTCCGCTTGAATGTCGACCGGCCGCTGACCTTCGCAACTCTTGCGGAGACCGTCGCTCAAGAGGGCTATCCGGGCCACCACGCGGAGGCATCGGTCAAGGACGACCTGCTGGCGTCAGCCGGGCACGAAGAGCTCACGCTGACGACGACGCTCTCCCCGCAGGCGGTGGTCAGCGAGGGGATGGCGGGGATCGGCCGGGAGGTCGTGATGAGCGACCAGGAGCTGGGGCTGGAGCTCCAGCGGCTGGCACGCTCGGTCGACAGGCGCCTGGATGTCGAGGCGGAGCTCATGGTGCAGCGCGCGCGGCGTCTATTGAGCCCGGCCCTTGGGAACGCGGCGGTGGCCCTCCACCGCGACGGCGAGCCTGTCGAAGATGTCCGCTCCTACCTTGCGGAGGAGGGGCTGGTGGGCGACGAGAGCCTCGACGAGGTGATCTGGCGGCTGCAGGATCCCCTCCTGCGCACGCAGCCGCTTGCCCAGGTCGAGGGTCGGCGCCTCGTCTCCGAGTGGCTCGAGGTGCATGGTCAGAGCCACGGTTTCAGCCGGCTGCTGTCAGAGCAGCAGACCCCGCACGCGCTGCGCTCGGAGCTCAATCCGACGTAGCGATCGCCCCGGACCCCATCCGCTAGTACTCCCCCGCGCTGGTCCTTTTGGGGAATGTTGCGGAACTTGTTCCAGCGATCAAATGCCGTGGTCGGGGGCGATGTACATATTCGGAGCTTGTTTGATGAAACGCATTGTGGGCGCCGTCCTCGCGGGTCTCATGACCTTTGGGCTCGTTTTCGGTATGGCTGCGAGCCTCAACCTCACCAGCGACAGCCTCGGCTCGGCGACCACGGTCGTCGCTGCCTGCCAGGCTGGCGCGATGAATGCCACCTACGCATCAACCTACACCGCGGCCGCTCCCGGCCCGGGCTATACGGTCGGCACCGTAACGATCACCGGCCTGGCGGCCACGTGCTACACCAAGCCGTACAAGGTCACCCTCGCGACCGCCGCCGGCGCGTCGTTGGGTGAGGCCACGGGCACGACCCCCGGCGCCGGTACCACGATCGTGGTCACGTTCGCTCCGGTCGTTGCCGCGGCCTCAGTCACAGCTATCAGTGTCGTGATCAGCGGCTAGCGCGACATGACGGGTCGG
>DATCQR010000218.1:0-6285 GCA_036569405.1 Candidatus Limnocylindria bacterium | reverse complement strand
GCGAAGGCCGTTGCCCGCCGGGTTACCGAGCGCGACAAGCGGCGAGCCAATGCTCAGCGCAGACCCGTTTCCCCACTCGATCGCTGGTGCGTCTCCGGTATCGACGCCGATCACCGCCAGGTCGCCGTCGCCATCGGCTCCGAGGACCTTCCCCTCGGCGTCGCGTCCATCGGCGAAGAAGACATGCACCTCGTCGCCGTGCAGGTTGTGCGCGTTGGTGAGCACCTTGCCGGATTCGACCACAACGCCGGACCCGCCGCGCCATCGGTTGCCGATCCCGACCGTCGAAGCGCCCGCGGTCGATGCGACCGAAGCGATCGCCTTGCCAAGCTCATCCATAGGACCCATCGGTCTGTTCTCCATCTGGTAGCGTGTGACTTGCAATGCGCAAGTTACTCCCCGTGGAAGGTTTGTCAAGGCCGATGCCTTACGATCCCGTCATGGCCTCCCACGACTCACCCCTCGCCGCCGCGCTGGAACGGGTGGGTGACCGATGGAGCCTGCTGCTGGTCGAGGCGCTCCTGCCAGGCCCACGCCGCTTCAATGAGCTGGGCGAGGCCGTCCTCGGGATCGCGCCGAACATCCTGGCCGACCGGCTGCGGCGCCTGGAGTCGGAGCGGATCGTGTCCGCGACTCCCTACTCGGAGCGTCCGCCGCGCTTCGCCTACGCGCTCACCGACGAGGGCCAGGAGCTGGCCGGTGCACTGCGCCTTCTCGCCGACTGGGGCTCACGCGTCTCCCGCGAATCCGAGCCGCTGCGACACGCGGCCTGCGGCACGCCGGTCGAGGCCCGCTGGTATTGCCCGACCTGTGATCGCCCCGTTGAGGGCAAGGAAGCTGAGCAGGTCCGCCGGGTCTAGCGCTGGCTAGGCGGGCTCCATCCGCTCGACGCACTGCGAACGCCAGACAGGGGCCTCGAACGGGCTGGCGAAGTAGTCCGTCTGCTTGACGATCTGGCCGTCGCGGAACTCGACGATGCTGGTCATGTAGCTCGTATCGGCGCCGTAGTTGCCGACAGCTTCGACCACGAACAGGTCCCCAGACCCGCTGATCCTCCGCAGCTCGTACGAGGGCGATCCCCCCGGGTAGTTCTTGTAGACCAGGCTGCAGGCCTGCCTGCCGACGATCCGCTCGCCCGACTGCGGCCACTCCACCACCGCGTCGTCGGCCATCGAAGCCGTCGATGCGTCGATGTCCCCGGCGAACATCGCGGTGATCGTGCGCTCCAGCGTCGCCCTGTTTTCGTCGTCGCTCATTGGCTCCCTCTCCTTCGCTCGCTGAACACCATCACGCTGTGCCTCCCACTCGAGCCTGTCGAGGCGTGTCCTGCTTGACAGGTGACTAATCGGTCACATATAGTCGCGGGCATGGACGAGGAAGTCTTCCGAGCCCTCGCCGATACCAGCCGCCGTGCCCTGCTCGACGCGCTTCGCGAACGCGACGGACAGGCACTCTCCGAGCTGGAGAAGGCGCTGCCGGGTATGACTCGGTTCGGCGTCATGAAGCACCTGCGCGTGCTCGCAGACGCGGGCCTGCTCACCACCCGACGCGATGGGCGTCGGAAGATCCACTACCTGAACGCCGTCCCGATCCGGCTCATCCACGACCGATGGATCAGCCGCTACGCCGAGCCCTGGGCGGCTGCGTTGAGCGACCTCAAGACAAGACTGGAGAGCCCCATGGAAAAGGTGTTCGAGATCTACATCAAGACGACGCCGGAGCGCCTGTGGCATGCGATCACCGATCCCGAGATCCGCAGCAAGTACCACTTCGGCAACCGGATCAGCTCCGACTGGAAGCCCGGAGGCCGGTTCGAGATGGGCCATCAGAACGCCCCTGGCCTGCTGGGCGAGGGCGAGAACCTCGAAGTCGACCCGCCGCGACGCCTGGTGCAGAGCATGGTCGCGCTCTGGGGCGAGGACGTGAAGAGCGAGGGAACCTCGCGGATCACCTGGGAGATCGAGCCGGTCGGTGACTCATGCCGCCTGGTCGTGACCCATGACCAGCTGCACGAGGGCGCGAACGACCAGCTGTACGGCGGCTGGCCGATGATCCTCTCCGGCCTGAAGACATGGCTCGAGACCGGCGAGCTGCTCACGACCCCAGGTTCGCTGATGTATGCCACGCCCTCGGAATCGGCTCGATGACGATCAACGCGGCGCGAGGCGAGCTGCGGCGCATCAGCACCAGGCCGCCCCAACGACTCGTTCGGACTTGAAGAGATGGCGGCTGCCGCCTAGAACGGCTTGAAGACCATCAGCCAAAGGATCACGACCAGGCCGATGCCTCCGACCGCCGCGAGTTCCAGGGCTCGCGATGATGCCAGGAGCACAGTCAGCGCCGCCGGGTCGGGCGGCGGCGCCTCGGCTGCCTTGTGGTCGTAGATGCCGACGCTGCCGACTGCGCGGCGCAATGCGTCGTGGTACATGGTCCCGCGGAAGCCCATGTAGCCCCACAGCAGGACCAGGATCGCAATCGATGCCCATATCCAGCGATGCCCCCAGTAGTTGCCCGCGAAGCCGGCGGCGATGCCGGTGAGCAGGAGGAAGGCGACCGCGATGGCCGCGATCGTCACGGCCGACTTCGAGAGGTCGAGGAGTGCCCCGACGCGGGCCTGGTCACGCTCGCTGCGAAGCCGAAGCGCCGCGAAGATGGAGACCCCATGCGCCAGGACGAAGGTGAAGGCACCGAGGATGTGGGCGAAGATGAGCCACGGCTGCCAGTCCATCGGCCCCTCCTACGGTTCTGGCCGTGCGAGAGTCGGCGCCGCCTCTCGGACGAGCCGTAGTGCCTTGAGGCCGATCATGACTGCGAGCCAGAAGATGATCAGCGCCAGCACGGGGTGGAAGGCCGCGACCAGCGGCAGGTCATTGCGCAGGGTTGCCAGGATCGGCTGGACGAACTGCACCACCAGTAGCGCGGCGGTCCACCACAGGAGGCCGCGTCCGACACGACCAACAGCAGCCGCGATCAGCAGTAGGACCGGCACGAGGTGCAGGATCCAGCCCAGGCCGACGTGCGGCTCGAAATCCTTCGCGGCCCCGAACAGGCCGATCCCCGCCAGGAAGACCTGCACCAGGATCCCGGCCAGGTAGATCCAGACCAGGGTAACGAAGACGTATCGGGCTCCGGACACCATCTCGAACCACCCTCCAAGCACTGCGATCAGGGCCCGCACAGCGCCGGCAGATAATACTGTGCCCATGTCGAGCTCCACGCCCCTCCCCGAGCCCTGGGCCAGCGTCCGGCAGCGGCTCCGCGAGCGCGGCTTGCGCTGGACCACGCAGCGACGGGCCGTGGTCGAGGCGCTGGCCGGCAGCGACGGGCACATCACCGGCACCGAGCTGATCGAACGCTGTCGGACGATCGATCCGGCCACGATCCCCTCGACCGTCTATCGCACGCTCGACGTGCTCGAGGAGCTCGGCATGGTGCAGCACGGGCACGGCGCCGATGGGCGCGAAGAGTTTCACGTCGGCCCCGAAGGGGTGCACGGCCACCTGCACTGCGCAACCTGCGGCGGGCGCTGGGAGATTCGCGCCGGAGCGGCTCGCTCGATCGTCGATGCCCTGCGCTCGTCGGACGGCTTCGAGGTGGACCTCTCGCACGTGACCGTGGTAGGCCGCTGCGCGGACTGCCGCGCCTCGGCCGCAGCCGCCCAATGAGCAACCCCACATTCCTGGACCTACCGTCCACGGCGCTGGAGGCGATTGGCGCCGCGCGCGCCGACGTCGCAATCCTGGGGATCCCCTTCGGCGTGCCCTATCCCGCGCCGGGCATGACGGCCGGCTGCGCCGACGCGCCGGCGGCCATCCGGACGCGCTCCCGTCGGCTCGCGAATTTTGCCGACCATCACGACTTCGACCTCGACGCACCGATGCTGGTCGGTTCGCCACCAATGCGCATCGTCGACGCCGGCGACGTTCCCGGCCTCGCTGATGACGGCGCGGGCAACTCGTCTCGCGCGGAATCCGCTGTTCGGGCGGTCCTGGGGGCAGGCGCCGTCCCGATCGTGCTCGGCGGCGACGATTCGGTGCCGATCCCCGTCCTGCGTGCCTATGCCGGTGGGACTCCCCTCACCATCCTGCAGATTGACGCGCACCTTGACTTCCGTGACGAGGTCGGTGGGATTCGAGACGGCTACTCGTCGCCGATGCGGCGGGCGTCCGAGATGGACCACGTCGAGCGGATCGTGCAGGTTGGCCTGCGCGGCGTCGGCAGCGCCCGCCCTGGAGATGTGGCCGATGCCCGGGCAGCCGGCAACGTGCTCGTCACCGCCCGCGAGCTTCGAGAAGGGGGAGTGCCGTGGCTGCTGGAGCAGCTGCCGCAGGGGGCGTCTCTCTTCATCGTCGTCGACCTCGATGGGCTCGACCCCTCCGTCGCACCCGCGGTGAGCGGCAGCTCGCCCGGTGGCCTGTCCTACGACGAGGTGGGGGACCTCCTGGGTGGCGCGACGGCACGATGCCGTGTGGTCGGCGCGGCCTTCACCGAGCTCGTGCCCGCGCTCGACGTCGACGGCCGGTCGGCGCTGGTGGTGGTTCGGATGGTGATGCGGCTGTTGGCGGGCCTCGACCGCAACCGCTGATCGCCGACAGGAGGCTAACGAGCCTTATCCCTGCGGGCGGGCAGATCGCAACACCTTGCCGGTAACCTCCCGGCATGATCCGATCCCAGGATGTCCGCGGTGACATGCGTCGCACCGCGCTGGAGCAGCGCGTTTACCGCCTGAAGGTCGCTGCCTTGGCCGTCGCTGCAGGCGCGTCGCTTGCGCTGTGGGCCCTGGTCAGCGGGGCCGTGGCCGGCACGGCGGCGGCACCATCGATGCCGGCAGCCAGCGGTGAGCAGAGCCAGGCGACCGACCTGTTCGGAAATGGCTCGACCCTCGGCGTCGGCTCGGGTACGCCGGTCATCCGTTCGCATGGGTCCTGAGGCGGTTGTCGCCGGCCGGCGCGCCGGCATGGTCGAGCATCGCTTCCGGTCGATGGGCTGCGAAGTGGCCGTGCTGGCGCCGTCCAGCCGTCCTGACGCGGAGCAATTGACCCAGGAGGTCTTTGCGCGCTGGGATGCGCGCTTCAGCCGCTTCCGACCCGATTCCGAGCTGGAGGGACTCAACAACGCGGGCGGCCGACCCTTCCGCGCTTCAGCGCCGATGCTGACGGTCCTCGGCGCCGCGCTGCGGGCAGCGCGAGCGACGGACGGGCTGTTCGATCCGCTCCTCGGCGGCCGCATGGCCGAGCTCGGGTACGACCGCACCTACGAGCAGTTGCCGGCGAAGCGGTCCGCGTCCACGCTTCGCGATTGGCGAGCCGGGGCGTGGCGCGAGATCGTGGTGGACGCCGAGCACGAGACCGTCCAGCTGCCGCTCGGGTATCGGGTCGATCTGGGGGGCATCGCCAAGGGGATGGCCGTGGATGCCGCGATTGAAGCGATGGTGATTGCCGGCGTCCCGGATGTCGCAGTCAGCGCGGGTGGTGACCTGGCGGTCTCTGGCCTTCCGCCCGGACAGGAGTCCTGGATGGTCGCCATCGAGGACACCCCGGCGGAGACGGTGGTTGCCATCCGTCAGGGCGCCCTGGCCACGTCATCGGTCCGGCGGCGCAGGTGGGTGGTGAACGACGCCGAACGGCATCACCTCCTCGACCCGCGGACCGGTTTGCCCGCGACTGGACCGATCGTGCAGGCGTCCGTCGCCGCGGCGACCTGCGGCCAGGCGGAGGTTGCCGCCAAGATGGCGATCCTGTCCGACCTGCCCGGCGCGATCGGTCGACTCGAGCAGCATCGGCTCGCGGCGCTGTTGGTCATGTCGAATGGCGAGGCGTGGCGCCTGGGCACCTGGCAGTGACCATCGATCACACCCTGTCATGGGAGATTGCCCGCGTTGGTGGCCTGCTGGCGTACATCCTGACAACCGTCTCGGTGGTGCTCGGGCTCCTCCTCTCGCTGAAGGCGTATTCGCCCCGATGGCCGCGCTTCATCACCAACGAGCTGCATCGCTACGTCACGGTGCTCTCCCTCGTGTTCATTGCGGTCCACTCGCTGGCGATCTGGGTCGATCCGTTCACCGGCTTCAACCTGGGCGAGGTGCTCCTGCCGATGGCCTCGCACTATCGGCCCCTCTGGATCGCGTTCGGCATCGTCGGCGCTTACCTGGCGGTCGCGATCTGGCTGTCGGAGTACGTGCGCAGCTCCGTCGGGTATGCCTGGTGGCACCGCTTCCACATGCTCGCCTTCGTCGTGTTCCTGCTCGGGACGGTTCACGGACTGGCGAGCGGCAGCGATTCAACC
>DATCQR010000217.1:0-8367 GCA_036569405.1 Candidatus Limnocylindria bacterium | reverse complement strand
CATCTGGGCGCGTCTCCGTCGCGACAAGGTCGCGATGATCTGCCTGGTGGTCCTGGTGCTCTTCTACCTCATCGGGATCTTCGGTCCCGTCGTCTTCGGTGCGTTCGGCCTCAATCCGTACACGTTCGACAGCGCCGCGATCGGCAACTCGGGGGGTAAGCCCGTCGCGGACTGGGGCGGCATCACCGCCGCCCACCCACTCGGGGTGGAGTGGGGGACCGGGCGAGACATCATGGCCCAGCTGATCTATGGCCTGCGGATCTCCCTGGTCATCGCGACCAGCGCGACCATGGTCACGGTCACGATCGGGACCGTCGTCGGCATCGTCGCCGGCTACAGCGGGGGCTGGACCGACACCATCATCGGGCGCCTGATGGACCTGGTGCTCGCCTTCCCATTCCTGCTCATCGTGCTGGCCCTCTCCGGGGTCCTCACCCAGCGCCTCACCCAGCTGGGCGTCCCTGACGGAAACCCATCGCGCATCCTCTACCTGATTCTCGTTCTGAGCGTCTTCGGCTGGCCGTACCTGGCCCGCATCGTGCGCGGGCAGGTCCTCAGCCTGCGGGAGCGCGAGTTCGTCGAATCGGCAGTCGCGATGGGGTCGAGCAAGCGCAGGATCCTGTTCACCGAGATCCTCCCGAACCTGTGGGCGCCGATCCTGGTGTATGCGACGCTCACGCTGCCGGCGTACATCGGGACCGAGGCTGCGCTCTCATTCCTCGGCGTTGGCGTACTCCCGCCCGAGACGACCTTCGGTGCGATGCTCGCCAACTCCGTGACCTATTTCAATGTCGTCCCGACCTACCTGTTCATCCCGGGCACGGCCCTCGTCATCCTGGTTGTCTCGTTCAACCTGCTGGGGGATTCGCTTCGCGACGCCCTCGATCCAAAGGCCATTCACTGAATCCCCGTCAAGGTGCCGGCGAGGTAGGAGCCGCCCGCACTTTCGAACCCACTGCTCGACAGCGTGTATGATCGGGCATCAACTTGCGCCGGGGAACCTTCCCGGGCACAACTCGTTGGAGGATGGAACATGGCGAGATTAGATGTACGGGTGCTCCGTGCCTCGATCATTGGCCTGGCAGCCGCGATCACGCTGGTTGCCTGCGGTTCAGGCAACACGACGAGCCCCGGAGGGTCCGGCGCGAGTGCCGGCCCGAGCGGATCGGGGGCCGCCGGTCAGAAGGGCGGCACGATCTATATCCTGCAGTCAGGCGACGAATGGAACCAGGTAGATCCGCAGCGCGCATACACCGGTGAGGACCTCGCCTTCTTCGGCGCGACGATCTATCGGGCGCTCGTGGGCTACACGGTCTCACCGAACGACACCGAAGCATCCAAGCTCGTTCCGGATCTGGCGACCGACACCGGAACGCCGAACGCCGACGCTTCGTCGTGGAAGTTCACCCTCAAGGATGGCGTCAAGTGGCAGGACGGCTCGCCGATCACGTGCGATGACGTCAAGTACGGTGTCTCGCGAACCTTCGCGAACGACATCATCAACCAGGGCCCGACATACGCAGTCAATTACCTCGACATCCCGGCCAACCCGGTCACTGACGCGAAGGATCCAAAGTCAGTGTTCCTGTCGGCCTACTACGGTCCGTACGACGGCACCGGACAGGAGCTGTTCGACAAGGCGGTCACCTGTGACGGGGCCACCATCACGTTCAACCTGGGCGGGCCGCACCCCGACTTCAACTACACCACCACGCTCGGTTTCTCGCCGGTCCCCAAGGCCGCCGACAAGGGCGAGACCTATGGTGTTAAGGCGCCGCCGATGTCCTCGGGACCCTACAAGGTCGACAGCTACACCACCGGCAACGGTGGCAAGATGATCCTTTCCCGCAACGACAATTGGGACCCGAAGACTGACACGTACCGCACTGCCCTCCCCGACAGTTGGGAGGTTGACTTCGGTCTCGACCCGAAGGTCATCGACCAGCGGCTCATCGCGAGCTCGGGCAACGACGTGACCGCCATCGAGTACGGCGGCATCCAGCCTGAGAACCTGGCCGTAGTGTTCTCGGACCCGAAGACTCCGCAGTCTCAGTTCGCAGGCCGCGCAGTCAGCGGCTACGACATCTACGCCCTCTACTACTGGATCAATGTCCAGAAGGTTCCGAACGTCAAGATCCGTCAGGCCATGGCGGTCGCCCTTGACCGCGATGCCATCCGCAAGAATGCAGGTGGTGACTTCGTCGGCGACTTTGCCGATGGCGTGATCAAGCCGAACATCGGTCCTGACTATGCCGCGACCGGGATGTGGACCGACATGTTCGGGGCAGCGGTGCCGGACACCGGTGACCCGGAGCTTGCGAAGCAGCTGATTGCCGCTTCAGGCGTGGCGGCTCCGAAGCTCAGCTACAACTTCGCCGATACCCCGACTGGTCAGAAGAACGCTGCAATCGTCATCTCCTCGCTGGGCAAGGCAGGCATCACCGTGACGCCGGCCCCACTCGAGCGCGGCAAGTACTACAGCGTCGTCTTCGACCCCAAGAGTGCCGGTGACTTCGGAACAGGCGGTTGGGGCGCGGACTGGCCGAACGCTTCCACCGTCGTCCCGCCGCTCTTCACGCAGGCCGGTGGCTGGGATCTCTCCCAGGTTGACGACCCGGCCTTCAACAAGAAGGTCGATGCGGCCATTGCCGAGACCGATCGCACTGCGCAGAACGCACTGTGGCAGGCGCTCAACAAGGAAGCCATGCAGAACGTCTACGTCATCCCGACGTTCTTCGAGTTGACCCAGCGCCTTGCTGGAAACAAGATCAACTCAGATGGTGTCTTCATCTGGGGCCCGTACGGCTCGTGGCCCTACGGTGCCCTCTCCGTCAACCCGTAGGCACGACGGAGCGTCAGTTTAGGAACTAGCGCTCAGGTCCCCGGGGGAGTGGCGATGCCGCTCCTCCGGGGACGCAACCTTTCGCTGACGGAGGGCAGGCTGCGTGTTCGCATACTTGGTTCGCCGAGTCCTGTTGATGCTCATGCTGCTATTCCTGCTGAGCGTCAGCGTCTTCCTGCTCTTCAGCATCCTGCCGGGCGACCCTGCTCGTCTGACCTGTGGCAAGGCGTGCACCCCGGTCATCATTGAGGCGAACCGGCACCGCCTTGGCCTGGACGAGCCTCCCCTGACCCAGTACGTCAAGTTCGTGTCGGCGATCTTCGTCGGCCGCACCTTCTCCCCCGACTCGCCCGAGCCGATCAAGTGCGATGCCCCCTGTCTCGGCTACTCCTTCAACCGGCATGAGCAGGTCATGTCGCTGATAACGCGAGCGGCGCCAGTCACCTTCTTCCTCGCGATCGGCGCCTTCGTCATCTGGATCTTCGTGGGCCTGAGCCTGGGCATCGTTGCCGCCCTCAACCGTGGACGCCTGGGCGACCGGCTGATCATGGGCATCTCGCTCATCGGCTATTCGATGCCGGCGTTCTTCCTCGGGCTCCTCCTGGTCTTCTTCGTCATCATCAAGTGGCAATTCCTGCCGTTCCCCCAGTACATATCTCCCTGGGAGAACCCGTTCCAGTTCTTCCAGACCATGCTCCTGCCCTGGATCCTGCTGGCGACCCTGTACGCAGCCTTCTACATCCGTCTCACTCGCAACCAGGTGCTCGAGGTCCTGAGCGACGACTACGTACGCACCGCGCGCGCAAAGGGCCTGCCCGAGCGCACGGTCGTGGTCAAGCACGCGTTGCGAGCGGGACTGACGCCGATCGTCACGGCGGCCGGGCTCGACCTCGCCGGCCTCCTCGGCGGCGCCATCATCTCGGAGAACATCTTCAACCTTCCGGGGCTCGGTTCGCTCGCCGTCAGTTCGATCACCGATTCAGACCTGCCCCTGATCACCGGGATCACACTCCTGACGGCTGCGATCATCATCTTCGCCAACCTGGTCGTTGACCTGCTCTACGCGGTGATCGACCCGCGGGTGCGCGTCACATGACAGCGACCAGCGAACTGCCTGTCAGCGGCATGCCGATCGCCGGCTCGCTCGACCGGCCGTTCCTCTCCGTCAACGACCTGCACGTCGCCTTCCCGACCGAGGACGGACTCGTCCAGGCGGTCGACGGCGTCTCCCTCTCCGTGGAGCGCGGCAAGACGCTTGCGATCGTCGGCGAGTCGGGCTCGGGCAAGAGCGTCACCGCGCAGGCGATCATGGGCCTCGTCAACCGGAAGTCCGCAAATGTCACCGGCGAGATCTGGCTCGACGGACAGGAGCTCCTCCACATGCCGCAGGGCGAGGTCCAGGAGCTGATGGGCATGGAGATCGCCATGATCTTCCAGGACCCGATGTCGAGCCTCCATCCGTTCTATCGGATCGGTGACCAGATCGTCGAGGCGATCCGTGCCCACCGGTCGATCGGAAAGGCGGCGGCGCGTCGCGAAACGCTGGAGATGCTGCACCACGTCGGGATCCCGGCGGCCGAGCGGCGCATCGACGCCTACCCGCACCAGCTCTCGGGTGGGATGCGCCAGCGCGTCATGATCGCCATGGCTCTGATCAACTCCCCGCAGCTCCTGATCGCCGACGAGCCGACGACGGCCCTTGATGTCACCGTCCAGGCCCAGATCCTCGAGCTCATCGCGCGCCTGCAGGGCGAGTTCGGGACCACCGTCATCCTGATCACCCATGACCTCGGGATCGTCGCGGACGTTGCCGACGACGTCGCGGTGATGTACGGCGGCCGGATCGTCGAGCTGGCCTCGACCACGACGCTCTACGATCTGCCCGAGATGCCCTACACGCTGGGGCTCCTCTCATCTGTTCCCCGAATGGATCAGAAGCTTCCCGAGCGGCTCGACCCGATTCGCGGAAACCCACCGTCGCCGATCAGGCTCCCCAAGGGCTGCGTCTTCCAGCCGCGCTGTGACTATTGGCAGAAGGTCCCCGGCGAAGCCTGTCTGACCGTTCGACCCGAGCTCCTCGAGTCCGATCCTGACCACTGGGTGCGCTGTCACCTGAAGGCCGAGGAGCGCAAGCAGATCGCGCATGACGTGAAGCAGATCCTGGCCGGGGGCCCGGAGTGACGACCCGGACGAGCGATGTCCTCGACGTCACCGACCTTCGGACCTACTTTCCCGTCAAGTCACGGGGACTCATCTCACGCACGGTCGGCGCGGTGAAGGCGGTCGACGGGGTCAGCCTGAGCCTCGACGCCGGGGAGACCCTCGGGCTCGTCGGCGAGAGCGGCTCGGGGAAGACGACCGCGGCCAGGTCGATCCTGATGCTCGTTCGTCCCACCGGCGGCAGCGTCAAGATCGATGGCGAGGAGATCACGGATCTGTCCGCGCGGAACCTCATGCCGATCCGGCGCAAGGCGCAGATGATCTTCCAGGATCCGTACAACGCCCTGAACCCGCGCCACACCGTCGGCGCCATCATCAGCGCCCCGTTCAAGGTCCAGAAGGTGACGCCTCCGAATGGCGTCAAGCAGGGGGTCCTGGAGCTGATGGAGCGGGTAGGGCTGAACCCCGAGCACTACAACCGCTATCCGAATGAGTTTTCAGGCGGCCAGCGCCAGCGCATCGGCATCGCCAGGGCGATTGCGCTCCGGCCGAAGCTGATCGTCTGCGACGAGCCCGTCTCGGCGCTCGACGTCTCGATCCAGGCCCAGATCCTCAACCTCCTGAGGGACCTCCAGAAGGAGTTCGGGATCGCGTACCTGTTCGTGGCCCACGACCTCGCGGTCGTCAGGCAGATCTCGCACCGAGTCGCCGTCATGTACCTCGGCAAGATCATGGAGACGGCACCCCGCGAGCTGATCTACTCCAGGCCGCTTCACCCCTACACCCACTCGCTCCTGTCGGCCGTGCCGGTTCCGGATCCAAAACGACAGGCACATCGCAAGACGCGGATCGTGCTGCACGGCGACCTGCCGAGTCCGATCGATCCGCCGAGCGGCTGTGTCTTCCGGACGCGCTGCTTCCAGGCGCAGGAGCGCTGCGCCGTCGAGGTTCCTCCGCTCGTCGAGCTGGCACCCGGCCACCATGTGGCGTGTCACTTCCCGATCGCCGTCGAGGACCTGCCGGCCAGGGCCGAGGTTCAGGCGGTGGCTGCCGACGCTCCGCACGAGGCCGCCCCCGATGTCACGACGGTTTCACGGGAAGAAGCCGCCGACGGAGCTGCAGGGGCGGCCGGCAAGGGGAGGGGCGCTCAGGAAGAGGCTCTCGATGAGGGGGGCGCCGCCGAAGAGGGCGTCAGTCTGAACAAGCCCCGGTCCTGAGCCCTCGCGTGGAGTACCGCATCGGGCTGGCGCAATACGCCCCGCGCCTGGGCGACGTGGGTGCAAATCTCGAATTGGCTGCGGGCTGGTCGCGCCGAGCCATGACCGAGGGGGCGGAGCTCGTCGCCTTTCCCGAGCTCGCACTGACCGGCTACATGCTCTCCGACCTGGTGCCTGATGTCGCCATGCGGGCGGACGACCCGCGCCTCGCCGCGCTGAGCCGCGAGGCGCCCGGGGTGGTGCTGGCCATCGGCTTCGTCGAGGAGACCGATGCGCACCGCTTCTGCAACAGCGCCGCGCTGCTGAGAGATGGCGAGCTGATCGGGCTGCACCGCAAGGTCTACCTGCCGACCTACGGCATGTTCGACGAGGGGCGCTTCACGCGGGCGGGGGATCGGATCCGGACGCATGCAGTCGGGGAGCCACTCGGCAGCATCGGCCTCAGCATCTGCGAGGACTTCTGGCATGCCAGCCTGCCGATGCTCCAGGCGCTCGACGGTGCCAGCCTGCTCGTGAACCTGGCCGCGGGTCCGGCGCGCGCCCCCGGCAGCTCGGCTGGGCTGGCGGCGATTGCCGGCTGGCACAAGATGCAGGACACCTATGCGCTGCTCGGCACGGTGGCGGTCGCGTTCTGCAACCGGGTCGGCAACGAGGAGGGGCTGACCTTCTGGGGCGGCTCACGCCTGCTCGGAGCCGATGGCTCGACCATCGCCCAGGGCCCGTTGTACGAGGAGGCTCTGGTGGTTGGCTCGATCGACAGCGACGACCTGCGCACGCAGCGCTATGGCCTTCCGCTCCTCTCCGACGAGCGCCTCGAGCTCGTCCGTCGTGAGCTGGACCGGATCATCGCGGGGCGTGCCGGGCTGCCGTCACCGCCCGACCAGGATGACGCGTGACGGCTCCTCTCCCGGAGATCGACGCGCCCTCCGCGCTGGAGGTGATCACCGCCTTCATCCGTTCCCAGGCCGAGCAGACCGGCTTCCGGCGGTTGGTGGTCGGGCTTTCCGGAGGGGTCGATTCGGCGACCGTCGCCTTCCTCGCCGCGCGTGCGATCGGCGCCGACAACTTGCTGGCCGTCCGCATGCCCTACCGCAGCTCTTCACCCGACTCGGAGACCGATGCCATGCGCGTGGTGGCTGCCCTGGGCTGTCGCACCGAGCGGGTCGACATCACGCCCATGGTCGAGCCGATGCTCGCCCTTATCAGCGGCGATGACGACGCTGCGCTCCGGGTGCGCAGGGGGAATGTGATGGCCCGGCAGCGGATGATCGTGTTGTACGACCGATCCGCCGCCTTCGACGCCCTGGTGGTGGGGACGAGCAACAAGACCGAGGCACTGCTCGGCTACGGCACGCTGCACGGCGACATGGCCAGCGCCCTGGCGCCGATCGGCGACCTGTACAAGAGCCAGCTGCGCGCCGTGGCCGCTGCGCTTGGGGTGCCGGCCGAGATCCTTGCCAAGCCACCGTCAGCCGACCTGTGGCCGGACCAGACGGATGAGGCCGAGCTGGGTGCCAGCTACGACGACCTGGATCGAATCCTGTTCGCGCTCGTCGACCGGCGATGGAGGGTCGAGCGCTGCGTCGCGGCGGGGATGGATGCACGGCTGGTGGCCTGGGTGGCTGAGCGCGTGGCGCGCAACGAGTTCAAGCGCCAGACCCCGCCGGTCGCCAAGGTCAGCCTGCGAACCCCCGGGATCGACCATCTCTACCCGCGCCGCCGGCCCGGCTCGCGGCGGGGGAGCTGAGAGGATCGTGGCTGGACGCCTCCTGGTGGTAGGGACCCCGATCGGCAACCTGGGGGACCTCACCCCGCGTGCGGCAGAGGCACTGCGCACGGCCGACCTCGTGGTCGCGGAGGACACCCGGATGGCACGCCGCCTCCTGGCGCACCTTGGTGCGAAGCGGCCGACGGTCAGCTACAACGACCATTCGCCCGAGACGCGGAAGAGCGAGCTCCTGGATCGCCTGGCCGGGGGAGCCACGCTCGCGTTCACGACCGATGCCGGGATGCCCGGCGTCTCGGATCCCGGTGCGCGGCTCGTCGAGGCGGCAAGGGCGGCCGGGGCCTCGGTCGAGGTGCTGCCCGGGCCGTCGGCGGTGACCGCGGCGATCGCGGCGGCTGGGGTCGAGTCGCTCGGGTTCGTCT
>DATCQR010000216.1:0-2413 GCA_036569405.1 Candidatus Limnocylindria bacterium | reverse complement strand
GTTTCGGGCGACTCAGTTTCTTGAGAAGCCCCTTCGGTCGGCGCTCGGCCGCGAAGCGCTTGGCGTCCTCTTCATCGGTCACCTCGTAGAAGTGACCCTTGGCGCGCTTGGCCCACTCGGCGTACGTTCCTCGGACCGCGTTCGAGAAGTCGAACTCCGGGATCTCGTCGAGGTTGATGTCCTGTGAATTCACGACGTCATGGATCGTCCGCGACAACCTCGACATCCTGCGTCGCTACCTGCCCGCTGCCGCCGTCGACCTGGTCTACCTCGACCCGCCCTTCAACTCCGATCGCCAGAAGGCTCAATCCCCCAGCTGGACCAACGGCACGAGCTGACTGGCGAAGGTGCGGTCAGCCGTGAGGAGCTGCCGAGCACCGGCCTGCCGGGCGGCAGCGCTGATCAGCGCGTCGGCGATGTGGCGCGGCGAGAGGTGCCGGACGGCGGTGATGGCGGCGGCGGCCAGGTCCGGGTCCAGGTCGGTGAGGACCAGGTTCTGGTGCCCGAGGAGCTCGATGACGGCATCGGCCACGGCCGGGTTCTCGCGCCGGTAGGGGTCGCCGCGGAGCACATGCACCACTTCGACGAGTACCGGCGTGGAGATTCCGACCTGCTCGCGGCCAGCAAGCGCACGCTCCACGCGCCGCGCCATGGCCCGGTCGTCGGCCAGCAGATAGCGAAGGAGCGCGCTGCTGTCGAGGGCGATCACCGCCCGCGCTCCGCGTCCTCCCGCGCCAGGGTGTCCGCCATGGCGTCACGCTCGACCGATGCGTCGACCACGCGCCCAGTCCCGGCGAGGCTTCCCAGCAGGGATCGCCGGTGGCGGGCCGGCAAGAAGGTGATGACCAGCCGGCCGTTCTCGACCGTCTCCACCGCGCGATCCCCCGGGCTGATGCCCAACTCGCGCCGGGCATCCCGCTCGATCACCACCTGGTATCGCTCTCCCACAGTTGCCATGGCACCGAGTATGCCAACGTCCGCATATGTATGTCAAGCATCAGAAAGGCATACTCGATGCTCGCCCCTCACCCCATCCAATGTTCGCGATGACGGCTTACCGCCCGCTTACCGACCGCCGATCGCTTGCCCTCGCTGCTACCCTCTCCACAGGCTCCGGCGCCCACCTGAGCCACGCCTCGCGGGGGACCGATGACCAACCTCGCCACCAACGTCCTCTGCTCCGGCGACAACCTCGACATCCTGCGTCGCTACCTGCCCGATGCCGCCGTCGACCTGGTCTACCCCGACCCGCCTGATGCCACCGATGCCCAGCTGCTGGCCTTCGAGGACACCTGGCACTGCGGTCCCTCGGCCGAGGCGACCCAGTGACGGAACCGGAGCCCGGGGTGTTCATGACGAGCCTCTCCACGGCCGAATGGGAGCCCGACCCCGATGTCGGCGGCCTGATGCACATCCTTTGCGACGTGCCGGGGGTCTGGGCCGGCTTCACACGTTTCGACACCACGCCCGAGCCGGTGCCCTGGACTCCACTCCAACGCGAGACCTTCATGATCCTGGAGGGCGCGGTCAGGATCGAGATCGCCAATGGCGCGACGCTGGAGATGCACAGTGGCGACATCGCCTCCCTGCCAGCGGGCACGGAGACCACGTGGCACATCACCGCACCGTTTCGCGAATTCTGGGTGCTCAGCGGCACGCAGGTCGAAGAGGAGGCTTGAGTTGACCGGAAACGAAGGGGCAATCAGTCCCGAAGACCGCCAAAGGATTGTCGCGTCCGCCACGGATTACATCGAATCGTGGATCGCTGGCGACGCCGATCGGATGGCCGCCTGCATGCACCCCGAGCTCATCAAGCGGTCGGTTGAACCGGATCCGCAGACCGGCGGCACGATCGTGCGAACCCTGACCCGCGCCAGGATGGTCGCGCTGACCGCCGCGGGCGAAGGGGCGGAGGATGCAGGCCCGTATCAGGTCTCGGTCCTGGATGCGTACGGTGACATCGCCACCGTCAGCGTCCTGTCGGCGGCCTACATGGACTACCTCCAGGTCGCCCGGTTCGGCGACGCCTGGCTCATCCTCAACGTGCTCTGGCAGCCACGCATAGGCCGATGACCGACCTCGCCCCCAACGTCCTCTACTACGGCGACAACCTCGACATCCTGCGTCGCTACCTGCCCGACGCCGCCGTCGACCTGGTCTCCCTCGACCCGCCCTTCAACTCCAACCGCGACTACAACGTCATCTTCCGCGACGAGTCGGGCAATGCCACCGATGCCCAGCTGCTGGCCTTCGAGGACACAGCCAGGAGAACCGGGAGGTGAGAGCGACCGCTCATCCTGCTACCCGGCGAGGACCGCTCCATCGACCTGGGCAACTGCGCGATGACGGTGAAGGCAGCGGGCGGAGAGACGAACGACGGTCGTTGGCCCATCCCTGAGGGATACCTTTAGGC
>DATCQR010000215.1:0-3552 GCA_036569405.1 Candidatus Limnocylindria bacterium | reverse complement strand
AGGCGCTGCTGCGCGAGACGGTCCCGGCGCGCGTGGCCATCGTGGGCGCCGGCGCCATCGGCGTCGAATGGGCCAGCCTGTACAGCGACCTGGGTGCGGAGGTGCACCTGATCGAATACCTCGAGCGCATCGTGCCGCTCGAGGACGAGGACGTCAGCAAGGAGCTGACCCGCATCTTCAAGAAGCGGAACGTCAAGATCTACGCAGCGTCGAGCATCGACCCCAAGAGCATCGAGCGCACCAAGCGCGGGGTGCATTTCGCGGTCGAGGCGCGGGACGGCAAGACGCGGGTCGAGATGGAGACGGACGTCATCCTGGTGGCGGTCGGCAGGCGCCCCGTGACGGAGGGGATCGGCCTGGAGGACATTCCCGGCGTCGAGATGGAGCGCGGCTTCGTCAAGGTCAACGGCTTCATGCAGACCGGGGTCCCGCACCTGTACGCGATCGGCGACATCGTGCCGGGCTATGCCCTGGCGCACGTGGCCAGCCACGAGGCGGTCGTCGCGGTCGAGAAGATCGCGGGCCACGACCCCGACCCGGTGCGCATGGAGCTCATGCCGCGGGTCACCTTCTGCCGGCCGGAGATCGCCTCGGTCGGAATGACCGAAGCCCAGGCGACCGATGCGGGCCACACCGTCAAGGTCGGCTCATTCCCCTTCCGCGCGCTGGGCAAGGCCACCATCGTGGGCGAGGTCGACGGCTTCGCCAAGCTCGTCGCCGATGCCGACACCGGCCTCCTGCTCGGCGCGCACCTGATCGGTGCCCACGCGGGCGACCTCCTCGCCGAGCCGACGCTGGCCCTGCTGCTGGAGGGGACCGCCGGGGAGATCGCGATGTCGGTCCACGCGCACCCGACCCTCACCGAGGTGCTGGTCGAGGCCGCGCTCGCCGTGGATGGCGCGGCGATCCACGTCTGAGACAATGGGCGTGATGGCGAATACCAAGGTCGCGGAGCTTGGACACCAGGCGCTCGGCCTGACCGACGCCGACGTTCTGGCCATGTACCGCCAGATGCTGCTCGCCCGCGCGGTCGACGAGCGGATGTGGCTGATGCAGCGCGCCGGCAAGATCGCCTTCATCATCTCCGGCCAGGGCCACGAGGCGGCACAGATCGGCACCACCTGGCCGATGCGCCCGAACCAGGACTGGATGGCTCCCTACTACCGCTCGATCGCGTCCGCGATCACCTTCGGCATGAGCCCCGAGGACATCGTCACCGCGCACCTGGCCAAGGGAGACGACGTGTCGTCCGGCGGGCGTCAGATGCCGGGCCACTACGGCGCCGCGCGCTACCACATCGTCTCGCTCAGCTCCCCGGTCGGCACCCAGGTGCTGCACGCGGTGGGGATCGCCATGGGCGCCTGGGTCAAGGGCGAGGACGTGGTGGCGATCACCTCGTTCGGCGAGGGGACGAGCAACCAGGGCGAGATCCACGAGGCGATGAACTTCGCCGGCGTGCACAAGCTGCCGGTCATCTTCGTGTGCGAGAACAACGGCTACGCCATCAGCGTGCCGCTCGACCAGCAGGTCGGCGGCCTGTCGGTCGCGGCCCGCGCACAGGGCTACGGCTTCCCCGGCGTCACGGTGGATGGCACCGACCCGCTGGCCTGCTACGCCGCCGCCAAAGAGGCGCACGAGCGGGCGACACGGGGCGAGGGGCCGACCCTGATCGAGGCTGTCGTGCACCGCCTCACCAGCCACTCGTCGGACGACGATCAGCGCCGCTACCGCGATGCAGCCGAGGTCGAGGAGCTCAAGCAGCACGACCCGATCCCGCTCTTCGCCACCCGGCTGGTAAGCGCTGGCCTGTTGACGGCCGAGCTCGAGGAGCAGTACCGCGTGGAGGTCAAGGCGGAGATCAACGAGGCCTCCAAGCGCGCCGAGGCGCGCCCCGAGCCGGACATCGCCACGGCCGAGCGCTGGGTCTACGCCGAGGAGGGCGGCTGATGGCCGAGCTGAACATCCTCGAGGCGATCCGCACCGCCATGGACGAGGAGCTGGAGCGCGACCCGAACGTGATGGTCCTGGGCGAGGACGTCGGCAAGAAGGGCGGCGTCTTCGGCGCCACCGAGGGGCTGTGGGCCAAGTACGGAGGCAAGCGGGTGCTCGACACGCCCCTCAGCGAGGCGATGATCGCGGGCGCGGCCGCGGGGGCTGCGATCTATGGCCTGCGCCCCATCGCCGAGATGCAGTTCGCCGACTTCTCCTACCCCGCCTTCAATCAGATCGTGTCCGAGATCAGCCGGATGCGGTATCGGTCCAACAACGCCTTTGGCCTGCCGATGGTGATCCGCATGCCGTACGGCGGCGGCGTGCACGGCGCGCTCTATCACTCGCAGAGCAACGAGGCCTACTTCACCTCCACCGTCGGCCTCAAGGTGGTGGCCCCGGGCACCCCGGCCGATGCCAAGGGCCTGCTCAAGGCCTCGGTCCGCGACCCCGATCCGGTGATGTTCTTCGAGCACAAGAAGACGTACCGCCTCTTCAAGGAGGAGGTCCCCGATGGTGATCACGTGGTGCCGATCGGCGTGGCCGAGGTGGCCCGACCCGGCAAGCACCTCTCGATCTTCTGTTACGGCTACATGCGCTTCTGCGCGCTGGAGGCGGCGGAGACGCTCGCCCGCGAGGACGGCGTCGAGGCCGAGGTGGTGGACCTGCGCACGCTGCGTCCGCTGGACACAGAGGCGGTGCTGGCATCGGTGGCCAAGACCGGAAAGGCCCTGGTCGTCCACGAGGCGAACCGCTTCGGTGGCTTCGGGGCGGAGGTGGCGGCCATCATCGCCGAGCAGGCGTTTGAGCACCTCGACGGCCCGGTGACGCGCCTCGCCGGGCCGGAGGTGCCCGGCGTCCCGTTCCACCACAGCCTCGAGGACTGGTTCATGCTCAACCCCGCCAAGATCGTCGAGGCGGCCCGTGGGCTTGCCGCCTACTGAGCCGATGCGGCGGTCACGGCGGTCGCGGCGGTCGCGGCGGTCCTCGGGAGACGTCATGTCGCCAGATCACAACCCGATTGCCATTAGGCGCGTTTTAGCCCGCGGGGCGGTACGCATCGGCCCTTTTCACGCTCGACGAAGCTTGAAGGACACCGCGCATGCCTGGTTCAGAGCGGCTAAGGTCAACCAGACTGCGATTTGGCGATGCGCCAGCGTGAGCGCAACATGAGAACTGCAAGCGCGCCGGCCGGCCGCGCGCCAGCCTAGGAGAGCGGAGAGACCATGGCGACCACCATCAAGATGCCGCAGCTCGGCGAGTCAGTCACCGAGGGCACGATCGAGCGCTGGCTGGTCAAGGAGGGCGACAAGGTCGAGCAGTACGACCCGCTCTTCGAGGTGGTCACCGACAAGGTCAACGCCGAGGTCCCCGCCGAGGTCGCAGGCACCGTCACCAAGATCATCGTGGGCGACGGTCAGACGGTGAAGGTTGGTACGCCGCTGGCCGAGATCGAGACCGATGGCGCCACGGCCGAGGCCCCAGCCGCTGCTCCCCCGGCCGCCGCCGCAACCGCACCCCCGGAAGTTGAGCCGGAGCCCGTCCCGGAGCCCACCCCGACGC
>DATCQR010000214.1:0-5668 GCA_036569405.1 Candidatus Limnocylindria bacterium | reverse complement strand
GTTGGAGGCCATGCGTCTCACCGGCGTCAACCGGCTGGTCTTCTCCTCGACCGCAGCGGTCTACGGCGAGCCGCGCAGGGTTCCCATCGCCGAGTCGGACCGGACCGAGCCGATCAACCCATACGGGGCCTCGAAGCTCGCCTTCGAGGGCGCGATGCGCTGGTTCGCCGCCAGCCATGACTTCCAGGCGATCAGCCTCCGGTACTTCAACGTCGCTGGCGCCACCGAGCGCAATGGCGAGGATCACGAGCCCGAGACGCACCTCATGCCCCTCATGCTGCGGGTGGCTGCGGGCGAGGCGACGCACGTCCAGATCTTCGGACAGGACTACCCGACCCCCGACGGGACCTGCATTCGCGACTTCATCCACGTCCGTGACCTGGCCGCCGCGCACCTGCGCGCGCTGGAGGTGACCGGTGAGGGTGACCCGTCGTTCGAGGTCTACAACCTCGGCTCCGCCGCGGGCTTCAGCGTCCGCGAGGTGGTCGAGGCGGCGCGCAAGGTGACCGGCCGCGCAATCCCGGCCCGCGTCGTGAAGCGTCGCACCGGCGACCCGCCCGTGCTGGTGGCCTCGTCGCGCCGAGCGCGGCTCGCCCTTGGCTGGCACCCCGAGCATTCCAAGCTCGAGCAGATGCTGGCCGATGCATGGGCGTGGAAGCTCACGCATCCGAACGGCTACGCCAGGGGTCCGCGAACTGATGGGGCGGCGCTCGACCGCCAGCCGTCGGATGTCCGCGGCGACCGCCAGATCTCGCGGCCAGGTGCCCCTGCCTCGGTCTAGGGCGCCGCGTGGTACGATCGAGATCAAGTTACCCTCCCCCGGAGCCCCGTTTGCCTGAAACCACCTCTCCCGCCCCTCCGCGACGCGCCCGTGGGCCCCGCCGAGCGGCGCCGCCGCCATCGCCAGCACCCAACGGCAATCCCTCGCCTGACGATTTCGAATCATCCCCGCTGATGGACGCCGTACTGGCGGCGCAGCGCTCCCATCGCTTCGGCGAGATCGAGCTGCCGGTCACGATTGCCAGGGCCATAGAGAAGATGGGCTTCACCGCCCCGACCGAGGTCCAGGCCCGCGCCATCGGCCCGCTCCGCGCCGGCAGGGACCTGATCGGCCAGGCGCAGACCGGAACCGGCAAGACCGCCGCGTTCGGCATCCCCATCGTCGAGAAGGTGGATCCATCGGGCCGCTTCGTGCAGGCCCTGGTCCTCACCCCGACCCGCGAGCTATGCGTGCAGGTGACGGAGGAGATCCGGCGCATCGGCGTCTTCCGCAACGTTGCCGCCGTCGCCATCTACGGCGGCTCCAGCATGGACCGCCAGGTGACCGCCCTGAAGCGGGGCGTCCCCGTCGTGGTCGGGACGCCGGGCCGAGTCCTGGACCTGATCCGCCGTGGAGAGCTGCGCCTGGACCGGGTGCACACCGTAATCCTCGACGAGGCCGACCGGATGCTCGACATGGGGTTCATCGTTGACGTCGAGACGATCCTGTCGCGCTGTCCCCGCAATCGCCAGACGGCGCTCTTCTCGGCCACGATGCCGTACGCGATCCTGCGCATCTGCGATCGGTTCATGGACAAGCAGGCCGAGCACATCATCGTGCGGCCGGAGATGCGGACCGTGGAGACGGTGCGCCAGCTGGTCTACTTCGTGGCCGAGCAGGACAAGGTTGCGGCGCTCACCGAGCTGACCGACCAGTTCGGGTTCGATCGGCTCCTGGTCTTCCGACACACCCAGATCGGGGTCGATCGCCTGACCGCCATCCTCGCTCGCAAGGGGCGCAACGTGGCCGCGCTGCACGGCGGCCTCTCGCAGCGCGAGCGCGACAAGACGCTCGCCGACTTCCGCTCGGGCAAGATCCAGTTCCTGGTCGCGACCAACGTTGCGTCCCGCGGGCTGGACATCACCGACCTGCCGTTCGTCCTCAACTACGACATCCCGGAGGACGCCGACACCTACGTGCACCGCGTCGGCCGCACCGCGCGCGCTGGACGCGAGGGGACGGCCATCACCCTGGTCGGCGAGTGGGACCTCGACGCCTGGGAGCAGATCCGCAAGGAGGTCGGGGTCGAGGTCGAAGAAGGCGAGCTGAAGCTCTACCACCGATCCTGACCTGACCGGCCTCGCCGGGCGCGCTACCCTTGCTGCGCATGACGAGGTCTCAGCGCTGAAGACCAACCGTTCCACTTCGCCAATCCCTTCTGCGCTCGACGCGAGAGGGCTCGCCGAGGTCCGCCGCATCGGCCAGGCGGACCTGATGGTCGGCATCCCCAGCTTCGGCAACGCCGAGACGATCGGCTTCGTGGTGCGTGCCGCCACGGCCGGGATGGTGCAGTACTTCCCCGACCTCAAGCCGATCCTGGTCAACTCCGACGGAGGCTCTCCCGACCACACGCCACGGGTCGCAATCACGGCCGAAAGCCCGGAGTACATCGAGAAGATCATCCTGGTCAGCCCGCGCCACAAGCTGCAGCGGATCACCTTCACCTACCACGGTTTGAGTGGCAAGGGGACGGCGGTGCGGGCCCTCTTCGAGGTCGCGCGCGAGCTTGGGGTGAAGGCGATGGTGATGGTCGACTCGGACCTGCGCAGCATCGCGCCGGAATGGATCGAGCTGCTGGCCGGACCGATCCTCAAGGGCGGCTACGACTTCGTGGCGCCGCTCTACGCTCGCTACAAGTACGACGGCACGATCACCAACGCGATCGCCTACCCGCTCACCCGGGCGCTGTACGGGGCGCGCATCCGCCAGCCGATCGGCGGCGAGTTCGCCGTGAGCGGCGACCTGGTGCAGCGCTACCTGGAGCTCGACAGCTTCGACGAGTTGACGGCGCGCTTCGGGATCGACGTGTGGATGACGCACTCGGCCATCAACGAGGGATTCGCCGTCTGCCAGACGCGGCTGGGCGCCAAGATCCACGACGCCAAGGACCCCGCCGGCGACCTTGGGCCGATGTTCCGCCAGGTGGTCGGGACCCTGTTCGCGCTTGCCGGCCGCTACCAGGACCGATGGCTCAAGGTCCGCGGCTCACATTCCATCCCCGAGTACGGGTTCGAGCGGGTGATCGCCCCGGAGGTGGTCGAGGTCAACCACGCGAAGCTGGTCGACAACTTCGAGACGGCGCGCCTCTCGCAGGTCGATGCCTGGGCGCAGATCCTCTCGCCAGACCAGCTCGACCGCGTCATGTCGGTTGAGATCCCTTCGGAGCCGGGCGCCTTCCACTTCCCGGCCGACCTGTGGATCCGCTGCCTGTACGACGCCCTGGTCGCCTACAACCGGGAGGGGACTGACCGCGAGCGGCTGCTGGCCGCGCTCACCCCGCTCTACTTCGGGCGGACCGCCGGGTTCATCGCCGAGACGATCGAGATGACGACCGACCAGGCCGAGCGGGTGATCGAGGCGGTCGCGCGCGAGTTCGAGGAGCTGAAGCCGTATCTCGTCACCCGCTGGCGCGAGATGCGCGCCCAGGCGGCAGGCTGATGGCCCGCCGGCGCCAGCCGTACCGGATCCTGCTGCCGCTCGCCAACCCGCGCACTGCCCGTGACCTGGTTCGCATCGGCGCGGGGATCGGGCAGGGCCGGCTGACCGAGATCACTGCGCTCGGGATCGTGGAGGTGCCGGAGGGAGTCTCGCTGTCCGAGGGGGCGACCCACGCGCGCACGGCCCGCCGGCTGCTGCAGCGCGTCCTCGACTTCGGCGACGAAGAGGAGGTCGAGATCCGGACCATGGTCAGGATCGGGCGCCGGGCGGCCGACGGTGTGATCGAGGCGGTCGGTGAGGAGAGCGCGGACCTCGTGATCTTCGGGTGGGGCGGACCCCCGAGCGCTGCCGCCGCCAAGCGACCGACCACCACTCGGGGCGCTCAAACCGAGCCGGCCGTCTTCTCGCCGACGATCGATGCCGTGGTGCGTGAGTCTCCGTCGGACATCGCGGTCGTCAAGCAGCGCGGCCTGGACAAAGTCAGCTCGATCCTGGTCCCGGTGCGTGGCGGTCCGCATGCCGAGCTGGCGATGCGACTGGCGCGCGACCTGGGCAAGCGCTTCGGAGCCCAGGTAGTGGTCATGCACGTGGTGCCCAAGGGGATCGGGGAGCGAGCCCTGGCCCGCGAGCAGGTGGCGCTCGACCGGTTCGTGGCGGAGCACCGCGCCGGGCGCAGGGTGATCGGCATCCTGCGGGAGGCAGCATCGGTGCGCGCAGCGATCCTTCGCGAGGCGAGCAATCACCAGCTGGTGGTGATGGGCGCATCGGCCAATCCGTCGACCATGACCCCGGACGGACGGTTCCTGTTCGGGGTGGTGGCCGAGGCGGTCGCATCACGCGCCAAGCCGACGGTGATCGTGGTCAAGACCAAGCAGGAGCTGGCGGTCTCGCTCTTCGACGACCTGCGTGCGGCCGAGGGGACGCTTGCCGCCGCCGATGCGTTCGTCGAGGACGGCCGGGCGCTGCCCACCGTCGTCGACCGCTGGTTCGCCGAGAACACGTTCCACGCCTCCGAGTTCCGCGACGTGGCCAAGCTCGTCGAGCTCAAGGAGAAGCAGGGCGTCACGATCAGCCTCGGGCTTCCGGCCCTCAACGAGGAGAAGACGATCGGCCTCGTCATCAAGCGCATCAAGGGCGCGCTGATGGATCGCGTGCCGCTGCTGGACCAGCTGGTCCTGATCGACAGCGACAGCACCGACCGCACCCGCGAGATCGCCGCTGAGCTCGGTGTCCCCGTCGTGCGGCATTCACAGATCCTGCCGGAGATGGGATCGTTCGTCGGGAAGGGCGAGGCACTGTGGAAGAGCCTCCACGTGCTCGACGGCGACATCGTGGCCTGGATCGACACCGACATCCGCAACATCCAGCCACGCTTCGTGCACGGGCTGCTCGGCCCGCTCCTGCGCGAGCCGCGCATCCAGTACGTGAAGGGCTTCTACCGGCGCCCGATCCGCCAGGGCCTGACCCTCTTCGCCGAGGGTGGCGGACGCGTGACCGAGCTGATGGCACGGCCCTTGATCAACCTCTTCTTCCCCGAGCTCTCCGGATTCATCCAGCCGCTCTCGGGTGAGTACGCCGGTCGTCGCGCCCTCCTCGATTCGGTCCCGTTCTTCACCGGCTACGGGGTCGAGATCGGGCTGCTGATCGACATCGCCGAGACGGCCGGGCTGTCGGCGATCGGCCAGGTCGACCTCGAGCGGCGGATCCATCGCAACCAGCCGCTCTCCAACCTCTCGCAGATGAGCTTCACGATCCTTCAGGCCGCCATCACCAAGCTCGAGGAGCGGCACCGGATCGAGCTGCTGACCGAGGTCGGGCGCGGCATGAAGGTGATCGGGCAGGAGAAGGACCGATTCAACCTGGAGGTCCGCGAGGTCGCCGACTCGGTTCGTCCGCCAATGCGCAGCGTCCCCGCCTACCAGGAACGTCGTCGCTCCCTGAAGCGGTGATGGGCGCCCCCCTGCGCATCCTGGTGGCTCCCGATTCGTTCGGCGGTGCCCTCGACTCCGTGGCGGTGGCCCGCGCCATCGGGGCGGGCTGGCTGCGGGCTCGACCGGACGACGAGGTGATCCAGGCCCCCATGGCCGACGGTGGCGAAGGCACGCTCGCGGCGGTCGCCACGGCGCTTGGCGAGCGCGCTGTGCGGCGGTCGGTTGCGGCTCATGACGCCTTGGGCAGGCCGATCTCTGT
>DATCQR010000213.1:0-6244 GCA_036569405.1 Candidatus Limnocylindria bacterium | reverse complement strand
CCGACCCTGCCGCGCGGGACGCGAATCAAGATCGGGGAGCGGCTGCCGCTGGAGCAGATCCTCTTCGGCCCTGCCCACACCACGCATGGGACGCAGAACCTGGTGGGTGCGCTCCGCCAGTCGATGGCCTCGCTGGGGGCGCGCACCATCCGCGAGATGCATCGGGTCGAGATGGTGATCGCCCCTTCGATCGCGACCGAGGGCAAGTCCTGGCAGCTGGCCGCCAGGGAATAGCGGCACGCGAGCAGGGAGGGAACGTTGCCGGACGACCCATTTCCGCCGACCCGGGGACGCACGGTCCACGGCGAGGCGGCGAATGCCGGTCACCGGGTCCTCGCCCCTGACGACGCCGAGGTCGAGGCGTACCTCGAGCAGGCGCTCCACGCACCGCCGCCGGAGCGCGCCGAGGAGGTTCCGGCCGAGCCCGATACGATCGTCATCCTCGACTTCGGGAGCCAGTTCGCGCAGCTGATCGCCCGTCGCGTGCGAGAGCTGAACGTCTACAGTGAGCTCCTCCCCCATGACACCCCGTGGGCCGAGATCGAGCGGCGCCGGCCGAAGGCGATCATCCTCTCCGGCGGCCCCTCCTCGGTCTACGACGACGGCGCGCCGCACCCCGACCCCGCCATCTGGGCCGGCGGGATCCCGGTCCTGGGCATCTGCTACGGCCTGCAGCTGATGGCCCACCAGCTCGGCGGCGAGGTGACGCCGAGCACACGGCGCGAGTACGGACCGGCATCGGTGCAGATCACCACCGAGGATGGGCTCTTCCGTGGCCTGGAGCGGACCCAGCCGGTCTGGATGAGCCACGGCGACCGGATCGTGCGTCCGCCGACTGGATTCATCACCACCGCCGAGACGGAGACGAGCGCCTTCGCCGGGCTCGCCGATCCGACGCGCGGCCTGTACGGGATCCAGTTCCACCCCGAGGTAGTCCACACCCCGGCCGGCCGCGACATCCTGCGCAACTTCGTCGTCGGCATCGCCGGCGCGCGCCAGACCTGGACGCCAGCGAGCTTCGTGGAGACGACCGTGGCCGGGATTCGCGAGCGGGTCGGCGACGGCAAGGTGATCTGCGCGCTCTCCGGTGGGGTCGATTCGGCGGTCGCGGCCAGGCTCGTGCACCAGGCGATCGGGGACCAACTGACCTGCATCTACGTCGATCACGGCCTGATGCGCAAGCGCGAGTCGGAGCTGCTGCGCGCGACATTCGCCGAGAACCTGGGTATGAAGCTGGTCATGGTCGACGCGCGCGAGCGCTTCCTGCGGCGGCTCGCCGGGGTCGAGGACCCCGAAGAGAAGCGCCGCATCATCGGCGACGAGTTCATCCGGGTCTTCGAGGAGGAGGCGGCCAAGCTGGGGCAGATCGACTTCCTGACCCAGGGCACGCTCTATCCCGATGTCATCGAGTCGAAGACCGCCGAGACGAAGACGGCGGCAAAGATCAAGACTCACCACAACGTCGGCGGCCTGCCGGCCGACCTGCGCTTCAGCCTGATCGAGCCGCTCCGCTACCTCTTCAAGGACGAGGTGCGGAACGTGGGGGTGGAGCTCGGCCTGCCAGAGGCGATGGTCCTGCGCCAGCCCTTCCCGGGGCCCGGCCTCGCGATCCGCATCATCGGCGAGGTGACCGCCGACCGCCTCGACACGCTGCGGGAGGCCGACTGGATCGTGATCGACGAGATCAAGGCCGCCGGCCTGTATCGGTCCCTGTGGCAGTCCTTCGCGATCCTGACGCCGGTCCGATCCGTGGGCGTGATGGGCGACGGGCGGACCTATGCCAACGTCGTCGCAGTGCGCGCGGTGACCTCAGAGGACGGCATGACCGCCGATTGGGCGCGGCTCCCCTACGACCTGCTGGCGAGGATCAGCTCACGGATCGTGAACGAGGTGAGCGGGGTCAACCGCGTCGTCTACGACATCAGCAGCAAGCCCCCGGCGACCATCGAGTGGGAGTGATCCCAGCTAGCTGGGCTCCCGGATACGGTCGCGGGTCCACACCGCTAGGATGCGACGCACATGTCCAGCTGGTTCGACAAGCTTCTCGAGGAGCTGCAGCGCCGCCAGACTGAGCAGGACGCCCGCCGCGAAGGTCGGCCGATCCCACCCTTTGGACCGCGGCGGGGCGCCGGCAACGGCCACCCTGACGAGCACGGCGACGACCAGCCGCCTCCCTTGAGACAACGGGTGCTGCGCCCGCGCGACCCGGGACGGCAGCCGCGCTGGGGCCTCATCGTCGGCGCGATCCTCGTGCTGCTCCTGGTCCTCGGAGTGCTCGGTGGCCTGATCAACCTGGTCACCGACCTGATGTGGTACGACGCCCTTGGCCTCCGCAGCGTGCTCACCACGCGGCTCTGGTCGCAGGTTGCGCTCTTCGCCGTGGGCTTCGTGGCGTTCGCGCTGCCGGCGCTGGCGAGCATCTGGCTCGCTCGCCGCATCGCCCCGCAGGTCCCGATTCGTCGCATCGGCGGGCTCGAGCTGCCGGATGTCAGCCGGGCTGTGACGCTGGCGCTGGGTGGCGTTGTGCTGCTGCTCGCGCTCATCTCCGCGGCGGCCTGGAGCAGCAGCTGGCAGACGGTGCTCCTCTTCATCAATGGCGGCAGTTTCGGCTCGGCCGACCCCAACTTCGGCCACGACATCGGCTTTTACATCTTCGACCTGCCCTTCTGGCGCTTCCTCCAGGGCTGGGGCGTGACCTCTCTGGTGGTGATCATCCTGCTCACCCTGGGGACGTACGCGGTGGGTGCGCTGCGCTGGCAGCTGCGCCTGACGGCGCCGGTGCGGGCCCATCTCTCGATCCTGGGGGCGCTCTTGCTGGTGGCGATCGCGACCGGCTACCAGTTCGACATCGCCGAGCTGTCGTACTCGACCCGTGGCGTGAGCGGGACGATCCAGGCCGCAACCTACGCCGACATCCACGCGCAGGTGCCGGCCTACGTGATCCTCACCGTGGTGGCGCTCGCCTCCGCTGCGCTGCTGCTGGCAAACATCTGGTTCAAGACCCTGTGGGCGATCGCGCTGGCCGCCGGGGCGTGGATCGGGATCACGATCCTGGTCGGTGGCGTCTACCCCGGCATCGTGCAGCGGCTGAATGTCGATCCGAACGAGCTCTCGCTCGAGCAGCCGTACATCCAGCAGCACATCAAGATGACCCGAGCCGCCTATGCGCTCGACGCCATCGACGTCCAGCCGTACAGCGGGGAGCAGGCGCTCAGCCGGCAGCTGATCACGGCGAACCAGGCGACGATCGACAACATGCGGCTCTGGGACTGGCACCCGCTGCTCCAGACCTTCGGCCAGCAGCAGATCCTGCGCCAGTACTACGAATTCCGCGACGTTGATATCGACCGCTACGTCATCGACGGGCAGCAGCGTCAGATCATGCTCAGCGCGCGGGAGATCAAGGGGCCACCCGAGGATGCGCAGTCCTGGACGAACGAGCGGCTGGCGTACACGCATGGGTACGGGATCACGGCAGTGCCGGTCAACGCGGTCACGCCGGAGGGCCAGCCCGACTACCTCGTGAGCGGCATCAACCAGGAGCCGAAGCTGCCGGTCGGCGAGCCGCGGATCTACTTCGGCGAGGAGCCATCCTCGTACGTCGTGGTCGACACCAAGGCGAGCGAATTCGACTATCCGCTCGACGACCAGAACAATGCCGTCACCACGTGGAAGGGCAGCAACGGGGTCGGGGTCGGCAACGTGGCCAGCCGCATCCTCTTCGCCATGCGCTTCGGCGACCTCAACCTGCTCATCAGCAACCAGCTGACCGGCGATTCGCAGATCCTCTTCCGGCGCGAGATCGGGGAGCGGGTGCGGGAGCTGGCTCCCTTCCTGGTCTATGACAAGGACCCATACCTGGTCAGCGCCGATGGACGCCTGGAGTGGATCTGGGACGCCTACACGGTTTCGGATCGGTACCCGGATGCGCAGCCGTTAGCGGACATCTTCCCTGGCCAGAACTACGTGCGGAACTCGGTGAAGGTCGTCATCGACGCCTACGACGGATCGGTTCGCTTCTTCATCAGCGATCCGAGCGACCCGATCATCAATGCCTACGCGCGCATCTTCCCGGACCTGCTCAAGCCGCTCGACGCGATGCCGGCGACCCTGCGCGCACATCTGCGCTACCCCGAGGATCTCTTCACCGCGCAGAACGAGGCCTACCTGCTCTACCACCTCGACGCGACGCCCCAGGGGGCGGCGGCGCTCTACAACAGAGCTGACCGCTGGTCGATCCCCACCCAACAGACTGGTGTCGAGGGGCCGGGCACCCCAATCGCGCCGCACTACGTGATCATGAAGCTGCCGGCCGAGACGAAGTCAGAGTTCGTCATGGTCCAGCCGATGGTCGCGGCCGCGAGGCCGAACATGATCAGCTGGATCGCAGCCAGGATGGACCCGGGCCATTACGGCGAGCGGATCAGCTTCCGCTTCCCCTCGAACTCGACGACCTTGGGTCCATCGCAGATCCAGGCCCGGATCAACCAGGACTCGACGATCAGCGCGCAGTTCACCCTTTGGTCGAGGGCCGGCTCGGAGGTCGTTCGCGGTGACCTGCTGGTCCTGCCGATGGGCGACTCGATCCTCTACGTCGAGCCGATCTTCCTGCGCTCCACCGAGTCGTCCTTTCCCGAGTTCAAGCGTGTGATCCTGGCCAGCCAGAACAAGCTCGCCTTCGCCGATTCACTCGCGCAGGGGATCAGCCAGCTGCTCGGCGAGGCGACGATTCCCCCGCCGGACGGGGGAGGCGGCCAGCTGCCTGGCGACGTGGCCTCGCTGGTGGCGGACGCGCAGCGCCTCTATGACGCCGCCCAGGTGGCGTTGGCCGCGGGCGACCTCGGCACCTACCAGGCGCGCATTGACGACCTCGCACGTGTCATCGAAGCCCTCGGGAAGCTCGTCGGCGCTCCGTCCCCGTCTCCTTCAGCCGCGCCCAGCGGCTGATGCGGGTCCTGGTCCTGGGCGGGGGCGGGCGCGAGCACGCACTCGCCTGGCGCCTGTCGCGCGACGAATCGGTCGAGCGGGTCTGGATCGCTCCGGGCAACGGCGGCACCGCGGGGGTGGCGGCCTCCATCCCCGATCTCCCGATTGCTGACCCGGCGACCGTCGCGCGGCATGCGGCCCGCGAACGATACGACCTCGTCGTGATCGGGCCCGAGGCGCCGCTGGCGGCGGGCGTGGCCGATGCCCTGGAGCGTGCCTCGATTCCCGCCTTCGGGCCGACAAGAGGGGCGGCCCGGCTCGAGTGGAGCAAGGTCTTTGCCAAGGAGCAGCTGCGGCTGGCTGGCGTGGCCACCGCGGCCAGCGCCGTCTTCGACGACGTTGAGAGCGCAGTTGCTCATGCTCACGCGAGCGACCGACCGCCGGTCGTCAAGGCCGATTGGCCGGCCACGGGCAAGGGCGTGATCGTGCCCGATACGGCCCAGGCGGCCGAGGCGGCGATCCGGGAGCTGCTGCGCGACGTGCCGCCGGGCGCCCAGCTGCTGCTCGAGGAGCAACTGGCCGGACGGGAGGTGTCGGCCTTCGCCCTCGTCAGCGGCGAGATGGTGGTGCCGCTCGGCGCAGCCTGCGACTACAAGCGGCTGCTCGACGGTGACCAGGGGCCGAACACTGGCGGGATGGGCGCCTATGCGCCGGTCCCGTGGTTCGGCGCGGGCCAGATGGAGGCCGCGGTCGCGTCGGTCTTCGAGCCGATTGCGTGGCGCCTGGCGCGCGATGGGACGCCGTATCGCGGGATCCTCTACGCCGGACTGATGCTGACCGACGCAGGACCGATGGTGCTCGAATTCAACGCGCGCTTCGGGGACCCAGAGGCGCAGGTCCTGCTGCCCCTGCTCGACGGAGACCTGGCCGCCGCTCTGCTCGGCGTGGCGACCGGCGACCGCGGGTCGATGGAGGGCTCGCTGGCGCTGAAACAGGGCGCATCGGTCGGTGTGGTGGTGGCCGCCGAGGGTTATCCGTCAGAGCCGGTCACAGGGCGGCGCATCGAGGGTGCGGAGCCCGCCGCGGCTGACGATGGCGGTCCGCTGCTGTGCTTCCACGCCGGCACGAGCCCCATGGCGGATGGTTCGCATGCATCGAAGGGCGGGCGGGTGGTCACCTTCGTTGGCCTGGACGGCGACCTTGCCGACGCACGAGAGATCGCATACCGCGGAGTCGCCTCCTGTCAGCTCGAGGGCGGTCAGCATCGAACCGACATCGCCCTCCGCGAGCTCTAACCGGCGGGCTTGAGAGCCGCCAT
>DATCQR010000212.1:0-13512 GCA_036569405.1 Candidatus Limnocylindria bacterium | reverse complement strand
CTGCCGACGATCGCGACCAGGACCGCCTGGATCACCGCCAGAATCAGCTGAGCCCGCAGGAAGCCGCCAAAGGCGCGCGCAACGCTGCTCTCCAGGATCTGCATCTCGTCGGAGTACTGTCGCGGCACCGCGCGGTTGATCTTGGCCAGCAGGCGCTCGCTGTCGATCAGCATGTAGAGCGACAGGATCAGGATCAGGAAGAGGGAGCCAAGCGTCGCCAGGGTGGCCCCCGCAATCCCCTGCGCCTGGTCGAAGATCTGCCCGGCCAGGATGCCGACCTGGTCCTGCGCGCTGTGGAAGAGTCCGACCAGGTCGATCGACAGGCGATCGAGGCCAAGGGTTGACTGGTAGCGGGTCAGCGTCGCTTCGATGGTGGCCGCCGTGTGCGGGAAGTCATCGTTCGCCTGGGCCAGCTGCTGGGTGATCGCCGCTCCCGTCGTGAAAAGCACGAACCCCATGGTGACCAGCGCGAAGAGGTAGGCGACTGCGACCGCGATGGGCCGCGAGATCCGCAAGCCCTCGAAGAAGCGGACCACCGGCGACATCACGAAGGCGAGCAGCCAGGCCAGGAACAGGATCAGCAGGATCTGGCTGAAGCCGCCCAGGAAGTGCAGCAGGATCTCGATCAGCAGCACCGCGAAGTACGCCGAGCCCAGGATCAGGAACGCCAGCAGCCAGCGGCGCTCGCGGGGGCCGATCCCACCGTTTCGCTCCTGCGGCGTCGTCCGCTCCTCGCTCATCAGCCTCCTCCCACGGGAGGGCCGATGCCGATCGCGGCACGGACCTCTTGCATCGTCGCTTCCAGGATGGGACGGACCTTGGCTGCCCCTGCGGCGAGGACGCGCTCGACGTGGCCGGGATCCGCTGCCAGCTCCTGGCGACGCGCCCGCATAGGGCGGAAGCGCTCGATGATGCGCTCCGCCAGCAGCTCCTTGGTCTCGACGCAGCCGGTTCGCGCGGTGCGCTCGCCATCCTGGATCTGCAGGTAGTCCTCGCCGAAGAAGCGGTGCAATTGACAGACATTGCAGACCTCTGGACGGCCCGCATCGGTGCGCTTGATGCGCTGCGGGTCGGTGACCATCTTCTGCACGATCCGCCGGATCTCGTCTGGCTCGGCGAAAATCGGGATGGTGTTGCCGGCCGACTTGCTCATCTTGCGAACGCCATCCGTGCCGAGCACCACCGGTGCGTCGGTGAATACCGCCTGAGGCTCGGGGAAGATCGGTCCATAGCGGCGGTTGAACGCCCGAACGATCTCGCGCGACAGCTCCAGGTGCGCCGCCTGGTCCTTGCCGATCGGCACCCGGCTGGCCTTGTAGATGACGATGTCGGCGGCCTGCAGGACGGGGTAGTCAAGCAGCCCCATGCTGTTCTCGACGCCCTCGTCGCGCTTCTCCTTGTAGGTGGGGGTCCGCTCGACCCAGCTCACCGGCGCGACGGTGTTGAAGATCCAGGCCAGCTCGGCGTGTTCGGGAAAGTCCGACTGGCGGATCAGGGCGCAGCGCTCCGGGTCGAGTCCCACGGCGAGGAGGTCGAGCACCATCTCGTGGGTCAGCTCGCGCATCTTCTGTCCGTCGTGGACGGTGGTCATGGCGTGGTAGTCGACGATCGCGTAGATCGTTTCGTACTGGTCCTGGAGCGCGACATAGTTGGCCTGCGCGCCGAGGTAGTTGCCCAGGTGCGAGGCCCCCGACGGCTGGATTCCGCTGAAGACACGCTCGCGGACGGTCGTCTCGGTCATCGGACGGCGAGTGTAGCGTGCACGCGCTGGGCTGGGCCCCTCCGGGGCGGTCGTTCGACCCGAGGCGGCATAATGCGGCGCAATGACCGACGCAGCCGACTGGTCGCGCGCCGCCAGTCCTGCCCGCAGGATCGGGCAGGCGGTCGAGTTCCACGCAGAGGTCGCATCGACCAACGATCGCGCCCGGGCCGCCCTTTCCGAGCCCGGTGGCGAGGGACTCGTGGTTGTGGCGGACCTGCAGACCGCCGGTCGTGGCCGCCGTGGCCGGACCTGGATCTCGCCTGCCGGTGCGAATCTCCTGTTCAGCGTCGCGTGGCGGCCCACCATCGCGCCGTCGCTGGCCAGCCTCCTCGGCGGCTCGACAGCGCTCGCGGTCCGCGATGCGTGCGCCGCGTTCGTGCCCGATGCCGGGCTCGCCATCCGGTGGCCGAACGACGTCGTCGACCGCAATGGTCGCAAGGTGGCGGGCCTGCTGGTCGAGACGGCTCTCGAGAGCGGGGAGCTGGCCGAGGCGGTGATCGGGATCGGGATCAACGTCAACTGGCTGCCGAGCGAGATGCCGCCAGAGATCGGGGGCAGCGCGACCTCGCTGCAGGCGCTGGTGGGCGCACCGATCGATCGCGTCCAGTTGCTCGACGGGGTGCTCAACGCCCTCGACGCCGAAGTGCGGGCCCTCGAGCGAGGTGACACGCCCCTGCCACGCCTGCGAGCCAGCTCGTGGCTCGATGGGCGACAGGTCGAGGTCGACACCGGCAGCGCCACCATCACCGGGCGCGCCGCCGGCATCGCGGACGACGGCTCACTCCTCCTCGATGCCGAGTCCGGACGGCTCGCCCTCAGCGTCGGCGAGGTGGCGCGGGTGCACGAGGCGATTCCGGCCACGGTGGCGCAATGAGCGAACCGAGCCTCCGACGAAACCTCGCGCCGGCCCCGGACGGTGACGCCGACCGCGCCGACGTGCTGGCGGCGCAGAGCGACCGCGCCGCCTTCGAGGTGCTCTACCGGCGCTACCTGGATCGCGTGTACGGCTACGCCTTCTACCAGCTGCGCGACCACCACGACGCCGAGGACGCAACAGAGCGAACCTTCCTGGCCGCGCTGAAAGCCCTGCCGGAGTACCGCGACGAGGGGGCGACCTTCCGAGCCTGGCTCTTCAGGATCGCCCACAACACGATCATCAACGCCCGACGCAGCCGGTTCCGCCGCCACACCGAGCCGCTCCCCGACGGCCTCGATCGGATTGCCCCGAACTCGGATCCCGCCGGACTGGTCGTGGAGGCCGATGAGGCGCGTCGAGTCCTGCGGGCCGTTGCCGAGCTTCCCGACGATCGCAGGCAGGTCGTCCTGCTGCGCTTCGTCGATGGGCTCAGCTCGCGCGAGATCGGGCAGGTGATGGACCGATCCGAGGGCGCCGCCAGGGTGCTCCTGCACCGCGCCCTGCGCGACCTGGCGGATCGCCTGTAACGAAAGTCGTCCGGCGGTGTTGGCTAGGATGGGGAATGCCCGCACCGATCGAGGAGACCCAGCCTGCCAACCCGCACGCCGGCCGAACGCCTGGATGAGGCCGTCGATAACCTTCTGACCGGACGCCATCTCGCGGTTGGGCCGGAGCTGGCGCCGCTGGTCGACGCCGCCTCGATGCTGCGATCGGCGCTCGTCCCGCTTCCGGCCGGGTCCCGCTTCGAGGCCCGTCTCGCCTCGAGGCTGGCGGGCCATGGGTCGCTTGAGCGTTTCGTCGCGGGCATTGGCGACGCGACCCGGCGCGAACTGCGCCACCCCGCGCGGATCCTGCTCACCGGCGCCGTCTCGTCGGCCGCCGTTGGGGTGGGGGTCACCGTCCTCGCCATGCGCCGCGTGGCACGGCGCCACGCCGCCACCGGCCACCACCCGGCGCACCGGTAGTTAGGCGAGATGCAGATCAAGCTCCCGTTCTCTCGTCGCCGCGAGGTGACGCCCGAAACATGGACCGTGTGTCCCAGCTGCGAGTCGCAGATCTTCAATCGCCAGCTGGAGCGCAACCTGCGCGTCTGCCCGACCTGTGGGCACCACTTCCGGATGGGGATCGGGCAGCGCATCGAGCTGCTGCTGGACGACGGGAGCTTCGTCGAGCATGACGCCGGCCTGGAGTCGGGCGACCCCCTCGGCTTCCACGACCAGAAGCCCTACGTGGATCGCCTCGAGGCGGCGCGCATCAAGACCGGGCTGCGCGAGGCGGCGGTGTGGGGAATCGGCACCATCGAGGGGCAGCGGGTCGCGATCGGCCTCTTCGACTTCCACTTCATGGGCGGCAGCATGGGCAGCGTGGTCGGCGAGAAGCTGGCTCGCTGCTTCGAATCTGCCCTCCTCGAGCGGATCCCCGCCATCGTGGTCAGCGCCTCGGGCGGCGCGCGCATGCAGGAGGGGACCCTCTCGCTCCTGCAGCTCGCCAAGACGACCGCCCCGCTCGTTCGCCTCGACGCTGCCGGAATCCCGTTCATCAGCATCCTCACTGACCCGACCACAGGCGGCGTGCTGGCCAGCTTCGCCTCGCTGGGCGACGTGATCCTGGCCGAGCCGAAGGCGCTCATCGGCTTCGCCGGGGCTCGCGTGGCGAGCGGCACGGTGGGGGAGGAGCTGCCGGAGGGCTTCCAGAGCGCGGAATCACTGCTCGAGCACGGGTTCGTCGACGACATCGTGCCGCGCTCCGAGCTGCGGGCCACTCTGTCGCGCCTGCTGCGCCTCCTGCCGGTTGCACCTGCCGAGGATGGCTGGCAGACGACCGGCGATCCGCGGGGCTGGGGGCCGATCGGGGTGCTCTCGGGCATGGCGGAGCGCCTGGGGACGGCCGTCAGCGAGACGATCGGAATCGAGGTCGAGCAGCCGGCCGCCGATGAATCCGGCCCCGGCGGCCGCCGAGCTCGCGAGGAGGAGCGATGAGCGAGCTCTTGCTCAGCGCCGAACCGCCGTCCGCTGAGGCGATCGAGTCGGCCTGGCGCCGCGTCCAGCTGGCCCGCCACCCGCAGCGGCCACGGACCCTGGACCTGATCGCGCTCATCTTTGACGACTTCGCCGAGCTGCACGGCGACCGATCCTTTCGCGACGATCCTGCGATCGTGGGCGGGCCCGCGATGCTCGACGGTCGGCCGGTGATGGTGATCGGCCACCAGAAGGGAAAGGACACCGAATCCAACATCTTCCGCAACTTCGGCTCGCCATACCCCGAGGGGTTCCGCAAGGCCCAGCGCCTGATGCGCCTGGCGGACAAGCTGGGGATCCCGCTCGTCACCTTCCTCGACACGGCCGGTGCCTTCCCCGGCCCCGCGGCCGAGGAGCGCGGACAGGCTGAGGCGATCGCCTCGTCGATCAAGCTCATGACCGGCCTCCAGGTGCCGATCGTGGTGGTCATCATCGGCGAGGGTGGGTCTGGCGGCGCGCTGGCGATCGGCGTGGGAGACGAGGTGCTCGCGCTGGAGAACGCCACGTACTCGGTGATCTCGCCGGAGGGCTGCGCAGCCATCCTGTGGCGCGCCCCCGAGGCGGCACCAGCGGCCGCTGCGGCAATGCGCATGACCGCGGCCGACCAGCTCGAGCTGGGCGTGATCGACGGCGTGATCGAGGAGCCCGGCGAGGGCGCCCATGCCGACCATGCGGGCACTGCCGCGGCGGTCAAGCTGGCCGTCCTGGGGGCGTTGGGCAGGATCACCAGGCTCGAAACCGAGGCCCTCCTGACGAGCCGCTATGCTCGTCTGCGCGGGATCGGGCTGGTCCGGGAGACGGAGGTCACCTCGGCGCAGCTGCCGCAGGAGCCATCCCTTCGCCGCCGGATCGGCCGGCTGCTGCGATTGCCGGGGGTTCCGCGCCGGCCGCGCTGGAGCGAGATCTGGCCGAGCGGTGAGGATGCCGATAGCAGCGAGGAGGGTGCATGACCGACGGAGAGGACCCGCTCCAGCAGATCGAGCGAGCCGCGGCCGAGCTGATTCCACAGCTCACCGAGCGGCTGAGCCAGCACGGCCTCGGCGAGATCGAGGTGCGCCACGGCGACCTGCGCATCCGCGTTGCGCGCGCCATTGCCCAGCCCCAGGCGCAGACTCCCGGTCGTGCCGCGCCCGCGCACAATGCGCTGCCGAGCGACCGGGTCGGCGTCGTGCCCAGCGGCCCGGCGGCCCAGGGCGTGACGTCGCCCGCCGTCGGCTTCTTCGTGTATGCCGATGGGCTGGGGCCTGGGCTCCCGGTCGACAAGGGGGATGAGCTGGGCCACGTCGAGATGCTCGGCGTCCGGCACGACGTTCGCGCGCCGCGCCGGGGCCTCGTCCGCAACCTCGTCACGGAGACCGGGGAAGCAGTCGAATATGGCCAGCTCCTGATCGAGATGGAACCTGCCGAGTGACCGTCGCGCTCCTCTTTTCGCCGCAGGGGTCGCAGTCCGTCGGGATGGGACGCGAGCTGGCGGTCAGCTCTCCGGCGGCGGCGGCGGTCTTTCGCGAGGCTGACGAGGCGCTCGGCAGGGCCGTTTCGACCCTCGCATGGGAGGGACCGGAAGACGAGCTGAACGACACGAGGCAGACCCAGCCCTGCCTCGTGACGACCTCGATCGCCTGCCTCCGCGCCCTCGAAGAGAAGCTGTACGGGATGGGCGAGACGGTCTCCCCGGCCTTCGTCGCGGGTCATTCGGTGGGCGAGTACGCAGCGCTGGTCGCGGCCGGCGCGCTCTCCCTGGCCGGCGCCGTGCGCCTCGTCGCGCGACGCGGCGACCTGATGGCCGATGCGCGGGTGAGCGGCGGCATGGTGGCGGTGATCGGCCTGGATCGGGAGGCGGTCGCGACCATCGTCTCGGGCCTGGGGCTGGGGGCAGACCTCGTGGTCGCCAACGACAATGCCCCGGGCCAGGTCGTCATCAGCGGCACGCCGGACGCGCTGACCGCTGCCGCCGCACCCTTGCGTGCGGCCGGAGCTCGGCGGTCCATTCCACTCAACGTGTCCGGGCCTTTCCATTCCCCGCACATGGCGGGTCTCGGCGCAGAGCTGGCGCGCGCCCTGGCGACGGCGGACTGGCACGATGCCGAGCCACCGGTGGTCAGCAACGTCAGCGGCGAGCCGGTGCGCGACGCCGCCGAGATCCGGGACCTGCTCGCCCGCCAGGTGCACTCGCCGGTCGAGTGGGTCAGGTCGGTGCAACGCATGGCTGCCGACGGGGTCGACACCTTCGTTGAATGCGGTCCGGGCAAGGCCCTGACGGGCATGGTGCGTCGGATCGTGCCGGCGGTGCACACGCTGAACGTATTCGATCGCGCCAGCCTGGCGGCGTCGGCGGATGCGCTGGTCGCGGCGGCGCTACGAGTGCCGGCCTGATGTTCAGCAAGATCATGATCGCCAACCGGGGCGAGATCGCCGTGCGCATCCTGCGCGCCTGCCGCGACCTGGGGGTGCCGGCCGTGGTCGCGTTCAGCGAGGCGGATCGTGACACGCTTGCCGTGCGCATGGCCGACGAGGCGATCTGCATCGGTCCGGCTGAAGCTCGCAAGAGCTACCTTAATCAGCCAGCCGTCGTCTCCGCCGCGATCATCGCCGGGTGCGACGCTGTCCACCCCGGCTACGGGTTCCTCTCGGAGGATGCCGGCTTCGCGGAAGTGTGCGCGGCGCACGACCTGCACTTCATCGGCCCTCGAGCGGACGTGCTCGAGAAGTTCGGCAGCAAGTACGCGGTGCGACGCATGCTGGCCGCCAACGGCCTCCCCACGGTGCCGGGCAGCACCGGGATCCTGAGCGACCTGCGCGATGCGCTCGACCAGGCATCCGCGGCCGGCTATCCGGTGCTGCTCAAGCCGTCGGCCGGGGGCGGCGGTCGGGGCATGCGCCTGGTGCGTTCACCGCGCGAGATGGAGACCTCCCTGCCGCTGGCCCGGTCGGAGGCGCAGGCGGCCTTCGGCGACGACTCGGTGTACTTCGAGAAGTGGATCGAGGAGAGCCGGCACGTCGAGGTCCAGGTGCTCATCGACCAGCATGGCAACGGGATTCACCTTGGGGAGCGCGACTGCAGCGTGCAGCGGCGTCACCAGAAGATCATCGAGGAGACGCCCTCGCCCGCGATGAGCGACGACGCGAGGGAGCGGCTGCGTGACCTCGCCCTCCGCTCGGTGCTGGCGGCCGGATACGAGAATGCCGGCACCCTCGAGTTCCTGCTGGATGGCGACGGCAACTTCTACTTCATCGAGATCAACTGCCGCATCCAGGTCGAGCATCCCATCACCGAGATGCTGACCGGCATCGACCTGATCGCGGAGCAGATCCGGCTGGCGTCAGGCGAGAAGCTGGCGCTGCGGCAGGAGCAGGTCCAGTTCAGGGGCCATGCCATCGAGTTCCGCATCAACGCCGAGGATCCCGGCGACAACTTCGCCCCGCAGACGGGGACGGTCGAGGAGCTGCAGCTACCGGGCGGCCCCGGGGTCCGCGTCGACACGCACCTCTACGCCGGCTACGAGGTTCCGCCCTACTACGACTCGCTGCTGGCCAAGCTGATCGTGTGGGGCGAGACCCGCGAGATCGCCCTGGCTCGCTCACGGAGGGCCCTTGCCGAGTTCCAGGTGGCGGGGATCAAGACGAACCTCCCCTTCCATCGTGGGATCATCGACAACGCAGCCTTCCTGGAGGGCGCGGTGAGCACGAACCTGCTCGACCGGGTCGGTCCCGCCGCCTTCGTGGCGGGCAGCGGATGACAGAAATGGAGGACGAAGCGCCGATGAAGGACGACGCTGCCGCCACCGCGACTGCAGTCGACCTCGCGCTGCCGCTCGAAGCTGCCGACATCATGCGGATCATCCCGCACCGTTACCCGTTCCTCCTCATCGACCGGGTGATCGAGCTCGAGCCCGGCAAGCGCGTGGTTGCGATCAAGAATGTGACCGCCGACGAGCCGCAGTTCACCGGCCATTTCCCGGGCCGCCCGATCATGCCCGGTGTCCTGATGGTCGAGGCGCTGGCCCAGGCTGGAGCAGTGGCCGTGCTTTCCCTTCCCGAGTACGCCGGCAAGCTGGCGCTGTTTGCCGGGATCGACGAGTGCCGCTTCCGGCGCACCGTCCTGCCAGGGGACCAGCTCGTCCTCAAGGTCGAGCTCGAGAAGCTGCGCGGCATGTTCGGACGGGCACGCGCGGTGGCCAGCGTGGACGGCGAAGTAGCCGTCGAGGCGACCATCAGCTTCGTGATTCCGCGCGACCAGTCGATCGCGGGGGGCGAGCCCAAATGACCGACCGCTGGCAGAGACCCAGCTCCGCGGAGCGCGGCGAGCGGCGCGTGGTGGTGACCGGCATGGGAGCCATCACCCCCATCGGCAACGACGTGCCGTCGTACTGGGAGTCGCTGGTCGCCGGTCGCAGCGGGATCGAGTGCATCACCTCCTTCGACCCCTCGCGCCTCGACGTGCAGATCGCCGGCGAGGTGAAGGACTTCCAGCCCGAGCTGGTGATGTCCAGGAAAGAGGTCCGACGGCACGATCGCTACGTCCACCTCGCGTGGGCCGCCTCGGTCGAGGCGTTGGCAGATGCCGGGATGCCCAACCCGATCGTGGACGACTCGCTGGCCGAGGGGACCGGTGTCATCATCGGTTCGGGGATCGGCGGGATCAACACCATGATCCGCGACGTGATCGAGGCGCACGACCTCGGGGTCGAGCGGGTCGGACCGTTCCTGGTGACCTCACTCATCCCGGACATGGGCGCGGGGTTCGTGGCCATCAACGCGAACGCCCGCGGGCCGAACTACGCGACGGTCAGCGCCTGCAGCAGCAGCAACCATGCTATCGGCGACGCGCTCAACATCATCCGTCGCGGGGATGCGGAGGTGATGCTCGCGGGTGGCGCCGAATCGGGCATCGGCGAGATTCCGGTCGCCGCGTTCGCCGCCATGCGCGCCCTCTCGACGCGCAACGACGCACCTCAGAAGGCCTCGCGCCCCTTCGACGCTGAGCGCGACGGCTTCATCATGGCCGATGGCGCCGGCATTCTCGTCCTCGAGGCGCTGGATCACGCCCTCGCCAGAGGCGCTCGCGTCCACGGAGAGCTGGTCGGCTACGCCGCCACCGACGATGCATCCCACATCACGCTCCCGGCACCCGGCGGTCGAGGCGCAGTCGCGTCGATGAGCCTGGCCATGGCCGATGCAGGCCTGAAGACCGACGAGATCGGCTACATCAACGCTCATGGCACCAGCACGGTGCCCAACGACAAGGCGGAGACCGCGGCGATCAAGACCGTCTTCGGCGAGGGCGCCTACCAGGTCCCGGTCAGCAGCACCAAGAGCATGACCGGGCACCTGCTCGGCGCCGGAGGCGGGATCGAGGCGATCGCCTGCATCCTGGCCATGAAGAACGGGATCCTGCCGCCCACCATCAACTACGAGAACCCGGACCCCGACTGCGACCTCGACTACGTCCCGAACGTGGCACGCAAGGTGGCGATCGACACGGCCATGAGCAACTCGTTCGGCTTCGGCGGGCACAACGCCACGCTCATCTTCAAGCGGTACGTGGCGTGAGCGCCGATGACGCCCCCTCGAAGCAGGTCCTGGCAGCCATCGACCTGCTGGCGCCCGGCTTCGAGGCGAGCGGCCTCGACGAGCTCGAGGTGGAGGCTGGGGAGCTGGTCGTCCGACTCGCCCGGCCACGAGCGCCGGTGGCAGCCCCAGCGGCAACCGGCAGCGCACCGGCGCTCGATGCCGCAGCTGGTCCGCTCACCCCGTATGGTGAGCCGGCGCCGGGGATGCGGTTCGTGACCGCCCCGCTGACCGGTGTCTGGTACGCCTCTCCGTCGCCGGGCGCGCGCCCGTACGTCCAGGAGGGGGACGAGATCGGTGCCGGCGCGGTGGTTGGCCTGATCGAGGCAATGAAGCTGTTCAACGAGATCAAGTCGGACGTGGCCGGCAAGGTTGTCCGTGTCCTGGTCGAGCGCGGGACGCTGGTGAAGCGACAGCAGCCAATCGTCGAGATCGACCCGCGCTGACCATGCGATCGCAGAAGGAGGACCGATGGCGCTGAACGCCGTGATCACAGGGTGGGGGATGTATGCGCCATCGCGCGTGATGACCAACGAGGATCTCGCCAAGCTCGTCGACACCTCCGACGAGTGGATCGAGTCGCGGACCGGGATCCGCGAACGGCGGATCGCCGCCGACGACGAGAACACCACCAGCCTCAGCGTCCGCGCCGCGCGTGACGCCCTGGCCGTCGCCGGCCTGGATCCGTCGGAGGTGGACCTGGTGATCGTGGCGACCTGCTCGCCCGACTATCCGCTGCCGGCGACCTCCGTCACCGTGGCGACCGCGCTCGGCGCCACCCGGGCCGCGGCGTTCGACCTGCAGGCGGCCTGCTCCGGGTTCCTTTACGCCCTCGCCACGGCGAACGGCTTCATCCGGAGCGGGATGTATCGCAACGTGCTCGTGATCGGGGTCGAGGTGCTGAGCCGCTTCCTCAACTGGAAGGATCGCAGCACCTGCGTCCTCTTCGGCGACGGTGCCGGCGCGGTGCTCGTGTCCGCCTCCGAGCAGCCCGGCGGCCTGATGGGGTGGGACCTGTTCAGCGATGGCACCGGCTGCGAGGGCATCATCGTACGGGCCGGCGGCAGCGTCCAGCCGGCATCGGCGGAGACCGTTGCGGGCAACCTGCACACCATCCAGATGGCAGGCACCGAGGTCTACAAGTACGCCACCCGCCAGATGGGCGACTCGGCGATCGCGGCGCTGCGAGATGCGGGGCTGGGCGTCGACGACGTCGACCAGTTCGTCTTCCACCAGGCCAACCTGCGCATCATCAAGAGCGTGGAGAAGCAGTTCGACATCCCCGAGGAGAAGGTCTTCGTCAACATCGAGAAGTACGGCAACACATCGGCGGCTTCGGTGCCGATGGCCCTGGTCGAGGCGATCGCGGCCGGGCGCATCAAGCCTGGCGACAAGGTCCTGATGGTCGCCTTCGGCGCCGGCTACACGGCCGGCGCGGCGGTGATGGAATGGACGGCGGACCCGGCGCGTGCCTTCCTGGCACCCGGCGAGCAGACGCGCCTTGGCATGCCACAGGTCGTGGAGCCCGAGCTCGCGGTCGCCGGCTGATGTACGACCTGACCGACAAGGTCGCCCTGGTCACCGGCGGGAGCCGCGGGCTCGGTCGCGCCATCGCGCTGGCCCTGGCCAGGCAGGGGGCCGACGTCGGGGTCAACTACCGCGGCAATGCTGAGGCAGCGGCCGAGGTGGTCACCGAGATCCGGTCCATGGGCCGCGCCGCGATCGCCATCCAGGGCGACACCAGCGCCGGCCGCGAATCCTGCGAGGGGATCGTCAAGGCGGCGATCGACGAGTTCGGCAAGGTCGACATCCTGGTCAACAACGCGGGGATCACGCGCGACAACCTGCTGATGCGGATGGACGCCGACGAGTGGGAGTCGGTCATCAACACCAACCTGTCCGGCCCGTTCTGGATGACGCGCGCCATCGCCAGGCCGATGCTCAAGGCGAAGTCGGGCCGCATCATCAACATGAGCAGCGTGGCCGGCCGGATGGGGAACGTCGGCCAGGCCAACTACGCGAGCGCCAAGGCGGGGCTGATCGGCCTCACCAAGTCGGTGGCCCGTGAGCTGGCCAGCCGCGGGATCACCTGCAACGCCATCGCCCCCGGCCTGATCGAGACCGAGCTGACGGCCGACGTCCCGCAGGCTGCCCGCGACTTCGTGATCAACAGCACGCCGCTTGGGTACATCGGCTCCGTCGACGACGTGGCCGCCGCCGCGGTCTACTTCGCATCGGACGAGTCGCGCTACGTCACGGGGCAGGTGCTCGGCGTCGACGGCGGCATGATGATGGGCAGCTGACCCGCAGTCGGGTCGGCGAAATGACCCATGCTCGTCGGCTGGCTAAACTTCTCCTTGCACCCAAGACTGATACATGAGGAGCCTGATGCTGACGATCCGTTCCCTGCTGCGTCCTTCCCGCATCGTGGATGCCCACTGCGACATCCCGTGCGGCGTCTATGACCCCGAACAGGCGCGCATAGAGGCCGAGTCCTGCCTGCGCATCATCGAGAAGCACGATGCCAGCGAGGACAAGCTCTTCCGCGCTCGCTGCATCCATGTGAAGGAGGAGCGTGCCGAGCTGGTGAAGCACCACCTCGACGTCCTGTGGCACGACTACTTCAAGCCGGAGCACCTCGAGAAGTACCCCGACCTGCACGACACCTTCTGGAAGGCGACCAAGCAGGCGAGCAAGGTCAAGCAGTCCCTCGACGCCGCCGCAGCGAAGGAGCTGCTGGCGATGATCGACACGATCGACGAGATGTGGAAGGCGACGGGAGGCCCCGAGAAGACCCGCGTCAACGGCCGACCCTCCTAGGCCGATGGCCCGCCGGCAGAGGCTCGGCGGTCCCCTCTTCCTAGCACTCGGCGTGGCCGCCGGCATGACGATCGGCCGCCGCTGGCTCGATGTCGTCGAGGTCCGGGGCGGCTCGATGGCCCCGTTCCTCCTCCCCGGGGATCGCCTGCTGGTCGAGTCGCATACCTACCAGGCGCGCGCGCCGCGTCCCGGTGAGCTGGTATTGGCTGCCGATCCACGCACGCCCGAGCGCGAGCTCATCAAGCGCGTCTTCTCGGTTGACGATGCCTCGTCGTCAGCCGAGCTGCGCGGCGATGCTCCCGAGGCCAGCACCGACTCTCGCGCGTTTGGTGCAATTCCCGTGTCGGCGATCCGCTGGCGCGCCGTGTTCCGCTATTGGCCCCCGCGGCGGGTAGGCCGCCTCGCGCCGAGTCAGTAAGCCCTCAGGC